>DUMW01000040.1 GCA_012839765.1 Bacillota bacterium | reverse complement strand
GTATTCATAGGGAATCCCGTAAAGTACACCCTCATAGGTGAACTCTTCTAATCCTTCGGGAAAGATGTCCTCCAGATCCACCTCCGCGTCGTCCTGTACAAAGCCATCCAAGGGCGTGAGCAAACCCTTGCCCATGAGCTCATTGAAGGTATGGCTGTGTATCATAAACACATCGGGACACATCCCCGCAGCAGCCCATAGCAATAGCTGCTCTGCGCTAATGGGAGCGTTGCGAAACTCCACCTCGATATCCGGGTTTTCTTCCATAAACAGCTGGATCAGCTGCTCCTCCACATTGGCCGTCACATCGGTGACATTGTTCGTGTAAACTAGCTTTACTTTCCCCTCGGCCAAACCACCAAGCACGAAAACAAGGCTAAGCAAGATGACAACCACATTGCGAAGCGTTCGCACGATCCAAAATCTCCTTTGAATATATAGTGGTTAGTAAGCATCAGCAAAACCACTGCGATAAAGAACCCTTGGTATAGTACAAGGGCAACTTGATGGTTTTCCTCTGGTATCCACCCCCTTCGTCCCCAATCCAACTCCCAAATCACAAAAAGGAAGTATTTGCCGTCTTACTCAGAATCTTCTGATTGGGTTTACAATAAGATTTGTCGTCCCGTTCCCCCGCAGCAGATTCCTTATCTCCATTCCTCTGGGGCCACTGCGATCGAATGAAGCAGCCCTTGACCCCTTTTCGACCCAAGGTCCCGTGTCTTCACCTTAGCTGATGGGTGGGATCTCTCCCACCCGCCTATCACTGTTGAAAGGCCGCGTTCACCAGCCGCTGCACCTCACTGAGGGCATTGAGGTCCAAGGGGCGATTGCCCCTCGCCGGCTCGTAGACCAGTTCCGGCCAGACTGCGTCCAATGTCTCCAGCTGCAAGAAGGGATAGATACCGGTACACATGGCAATCTCGGGGATCATCTGCATCCAGGAATGCTCCCACATCTTCTCCAGCCACAGATCACTGCGGTAAAAGTCCAAGCGGGCCGACTGGACGGTCTCGGTAATCTCAAAGTGCAGCAGGTGCGCTTCCAGGCTGCCCATCCACTCGATGAATTTCCAGGCTAGCTCTGGGTTTTTCGATGACGTAGTGATAGAATACATGTTTCCAAAGACCATCGCACCCCGCTTGTCGCCCGAGGGGCCCTTGGGAATCGCGGTAAACCCAAGCCGGATACCCGGTACATATTGGGGAACATAGTAAGAAGAATAGAAGCCACCCCAGCCCATGGCAGCAGTGTTATTTAAGAAATTGGCATAGGGGCTCGTCATGCCATCCAGGGCAAAACCATACTCCACACGGATATCATGGATGAACTTCAGGGTCTCGCGCCCTTCGGGGGTATCAATGTTCAGTCCTGTGAAGGTGTCGTTGTAGATGCTACCACCATTGGAGTCCAAGAAAGCACTAAAGACATTGATAGTGGGACGGAAGTCGAATCCGTAACGTCTTATTTCTCCATCACTATCGCGCACCACCAGTTTCCGACCGAAGGAGACGAAATCATCCCAAGTCTCCATCGCATGGGGATCGGTGCTCAATCCAGCCTCATCGAAGTGGTTCATATTGTACACGATAAATTCTGCATCCAGAGCGTTGGTAATCCCGTAGAAGATGCCGTCCTTTTGGTTGTAAAGCTGAGTGATGGGGATGAAGTTCGCCGGTGCCAAATCGGGGGTCTTGGCGATAAAGTCGTTTAAAGGAAGCAACACACCGGCTTCGAAAAGGTCTCTGGCCCAGGCGATGGAGACCGATGCCACGTCCGGGGCCGTGTCAGTGGCAACACCGATATACAGTTTCTCCACATACTCGGAACCCCAACCAGTACCGTCATATACAATCTCCACATCAGGATACATTTCCTCAAAGCGTTCTTTGGCCGCCATGAACCACTGTTGACAGGTCTCCGACTCATTAATCTTCCAGTCCTGTACCCGAAGGATGGTCTTCGCCGCACCCACAGATCCCAATACCAGTACAGCCAGCATCACCAGTACTACGGTTCTGATCCTCGAAGTAAGCATTTTCTCCTTCCCTTCTGTGGAAATTTAAGACAGGAAATGCGCTATTCCTCTACTAACCACTACTCCTTTCCCTACTGCAACACCCACTTACTAGAAAACAAAGATGTGCCGCTACCTACGGAAGCCTATCACCTCCATTGGACTACTATGGTTGTATGTTATTGTTCTCGTGGCCCCGTCCCATAGAGCAAAAGACTGTATGTAAATCTGAGGAACTGCCGGTAACACTCCCGGAAGAAGAATCGACAAATAGCCTCCCCAGAAGGTGCAGCGGCTACCTCTAGCTAGCATTCTTTCTAGGAGCAACCGGCCTCCAGCGCCACCATAAGCACCGGTTAGGCCATTCCCTGTACACCTCAGCCCGCCAACACCCAAGGAATTAGCTGTCCCCAGTACTTCAGGACAATCTTCTTGTTCACCTTATGCACACCTCAACCACAATGGGAATACCTTGTTCTTATATTAGCATAGACAGACCAGTTCGTCAATGACCTTATTGGTAAAACACCAACCCCCACCTAGATCTCTAGGTGGGGGGCTGACGATCCCTTAGCAAACCAACAGGTACCAAAATGAAGGCGGCGGGAAACGACAAGGCGCAGAGGAAGTACCCTAAAAACGTACATCAACTACGTACCCACAGGACCCTCCAACCAAGTACAGCTAACACAGACCACTTCTGCCTTTGGTTTTCCGGCATACGGGGCTACTATGGCTTTGCTCCAGGGATCAACTGGTCACTGGACCTTCCGAATGTCGACAAGACCTTCGGGCCGCCAGATTTGTTCCATAGTTATACCCAGCTGCTTCGCCACCCGTTGGAGGGTAGATATACTTGCCAGCTGCCCGATGGAATGGGAATCGGTACCAAAGGAGAACCTGACACCGTATTCCTTCAGGCGTGCAAGAAACTCCAGGTAACTCTCCTTAAAGGACTCGGGGTAGTAGGGACAATCGAAAATGGCTTCGGCGTTAATCTCGATGGCGGTGCCCGTCTTTACCGCTGTCTCCCCCAACTCAGCAATCCATTCCTCCGGCAGGGCCGACAGATCCTTTAGCCAAGGCATGGCAACATATTCCCGACGAGGAAACCAGAATGGGTGGACCAGCACACTAACCTGTGGATGGTTGCAGATCTTGAGAAAGTGTTCTTGCTGAGTGCGCAGGATCTCAAGGGGAGTCCGATCAGTTCCGTATGCGCTGTGAATCCCCCCGATGAAAAATTGGAAACCCATGGCGTTTTCAAAGGCTTCATCGTCAATGGCAAGCTGACCGTTTGGTCCCGAGAAATTCAGCTCCGCCCCGAAATAGACAGTGATGCTTTCGTCGCACCGGACGAGAGCTTCTTTGATCTGCCAGTGCTGGTCCAGTTGTCCTAAGTGGTTCAGGTGATCTGTGATAGCAATCTCCTCGAGACCAGCGTCCTGGCAAATCCGGAGGATGTCCACCACCTCCATGGTCTCGTCGGCGCATCCAATGTAGCGCGTATGAAGATGAAAGTCGGTCTTGACAAGCATTCTCTTACTCCCCCTATTCCTATTGGAAATTGCACTTCCGAAGTAGCCTACCCAATGGCAAGAAGGCATGCCAAGAGAAAGGCGTTTCAACCAACAAGAAACCATCGCGGAAGACACACTCAGTGGTCACATCCTGCTTCCCACGCCATGCCTGGAACAGTGTCCATCTGTTAATCGTCAAATCCATACCAACACCACAGGACAAGACATCTTGTCACGGTCCATGAAGCTTTACATATAGGCCCTAAGACTTACATTTCCCGCTGGAAGAACCACCCACTATCCAACCTCTCCCTAAGATCGATGGCCGCCGTTACACCTGCCGTCTATCCGCGAATTGGCAGCCCCGCCTCACCCGCGCAACCTCATCAAGTCAGCTAGACCGAAGATTCATTGACCACGTTCTAAATCCCCTCCTGGACCAAACCTCTTTTCCAGGATGGTTTGGACAGATCTCCGTGAGGACGCCGTGATCTTCTCCGCGGGGTGTGCTACTTAATTGTTCCGGGGTTCCACGGCTTTCTCCTCCTTTGAGCACGCCTCAATACGGGTATTTCTATTGTCTTCACATATTTCGCAAACACACAAGTCAATCGACTTCCACCAGCTCAGCGAGGTCTAGCGTCCTGAATTCCGGCAAGGTTTTTCCAAACAAAAGCTTGATCGCTACCTCAGTGCAAGGACACGTACGGAATGCTAACAAGATAATGCAGACTTGCGCGATCACCGCGATGATCATAGGACCAGACCTTGGCATACCCCCGTTGGGACAATCAAAGCCGTATCCTTGGTGAGCACAGTCTTTCGTGGACAATAGACGATGTTGCTATCCGCTCCGGGCATCTAACGTTCCATGTTCACAACTCCCCATGGGTTCGACGATCAAGAAGACTAGAATACACTCCCGCCCAACACTCCGACGGATAATGCTCTCCAAAAGAAATCTAAGAAGCCCTTTCCCGCCGGTACACCAGCGGAAGAGCAGGGAGCAACCGCTTCCCGCTCTTCCGCAGCCACTGAGGATCAAACCGTACAGCCCGAGTTTCCGGCCCGGCCGGTCACAGTTGAAGTCGCCCGCTAGTTTTCGTTCTGGCTGACCTTGGCCCTTCGCGGTCAATAGCACCAGCCGGCGCAGCCTTGCCTAACCTATGTTCCCGCTCCAAAGATAACCACGATCCCTTGACAAAGGGGGCGCGGTGTTTTCCTTCCATCACGGGAGCGGGGCAAACCGGCGGATGCTGCAGCACGTGTCCAGAATATGTCCGAACTATGGCCGAAGCCCACCGAAGGACGCTTTCCGAAGAGCAGCCCTCCCCTTGCTAGCTCCTGTCTACGAGCGGGGATTTAGCGGGCGAACTCTCATCATTCGCCATGCCCGTCTTTCGTTTCCCGGCTGGCCGCCTCTCAGAGGCACATGTAGATACAGATACCCTTCACCAGCACGGGGTAACACAAGCTCCCTCACGGTCCGGATCCTGCTGGTGGGGCAGGCCGCGGCAAGGGTCAAAACCTAGGATCATCATCGGTCATTCATTTTTCGCAGACGACAACGCCGATCATGGTATCGCTTCCCGGCTTCCAACTGATGTAATCCGTCCGTGCTGGCCACTGGATCACTACTTCGATCGTGCCGTCTTCACGGATGCTTCGTTCCACTTGGGGGACGATTGCTGCTTCCGGCGAAAGAAGCAGGGCGCATAGGAAGTACGGATTCTGTGCCGTTGTGCTCACCCGGAACAGCGGATGCCACCCGTCACGCCCCCGGGCACTGCCCTGATAGGAACCAAGATGTGCCTGATACTCATCGATCGTCACCTCAGGCTCAGCAGGATTCAGAACCTCCAGCCGAGCAAAGGCCTCGGTACCCGGGCTGTGAATTGTGGCGCCCCGTTCATCGACGGCCACTTCATATCCCACCTCAGTATGGAGCAACCATTGGTAGTTCACTGGCATCGTCATACTAAGCTCTATGTCATCGGCAATGATCACGTAGGGCACCACACCGCCACCGGGTTTGACATAGACCGCATGGCGAATCGCCTTGCCCATGGGCAGATGCCGGGTGCCTTTGCTGTTCGTGGTGTAGGCTTCGGTGACATCGACAAGGATATAGCTTAGGACTGCTGTTTCCTCGTAACTTAGTATCTTGCCGTTCGTCCCGGTGCCAGCGCCGCTCAGAGCCTGCCCCCGGTCCATGACCAATACGGAATTTTGGGCAATGGTCTGATCCCGCCCGGTTGGAGCGCTCGGACCCATGTTGCCATAACCTGAATCGATCGCCCACCTGCCCCCTAGTCCGTAGAAGGTAAAGTGGCCCTTGTCCGCCTGATTGTGGATCACATCGTAGTACGGGCCGGCTTCGATGGAGAACATCACGTCAGAGACGTCCCAGCCCGTGCGCAAGACCACCAGTCCGCGGCCCGGAAAGTACGCCGAGAGCACATCAGCGTCCATGGGATCCAGCGGCGCTACCTCGTTTTCCCAAAGCCAGTGGAAAGAAGCCATGGGATAGGCACCGCCAGCACCGCCAAACTCATGGCGGACGTTGTCATGAAGCCTACGACGATTCAGAACGTAGGTTTTGCTTTTTCTGGCAAGGAATGAAGGTGGGCAATGTAGAAACTGCTGCGAACTGGTATAGAAGTATGGGAACAGCGGAAAAAGCCCCATGTGCTAGCCACACATGCTTTTTCCGCTCACCCACTCCTCCATAAGGAGGTGTTACGTTTTGACAATACCAGAACTCGACTTGCAAACCAAGAGTTTACAGAGAAAGGCTTCGACCGATTGCGGAAAAAGGCAATTGGGTGTTGTGGTACTTGCATGCATAAGCACGGTACATACAAGCGTTCTATTACGGTTTACTGGGAAGTAGTAGAGCTACTTGTCCCTCGGTTCCGGTGTAAGATCTGCGGCCGCACCTGTTCTATTCTATCCAGTCTTCTCCGTGTTGCCCCCCTAGTTCCTGATTGTACCCTCGTGCGTCATCTAGATCTAGCTCCGGTCTTATTCTACTTTAGGTTTTCAACCAGGATTGCTGGTTGAAAACCCACTAGACCTGTCCATTTTGTAACTGGATAGTCATCGGCTTCACGAGCAAAGACAATACTCTACTTCACACCTTTAACAGAGTAACTGCAGGAGCGCATCTTCAATCTAAAGCCTGTGCAGAGCATCCTGCTGCACAGCCCTTTTCCGATTGGTGCCTTCTTCCGAGTACACTTCTCTCTAGCCTGATATGAATGCCCAAACTCCTCCTCAATCGACTTCGGCGCGCTGTGCACAGCTTTAGGACCTCATCGTGCCATTGATGGAGCTTTGATACGATTCTATTTCCGACGCATGTCGCTCTATCCTATCTTATCCAGAGATGTGTCACAGAACCGTCCCCGGCGCCAAAGTATGGATCAAATCGCGCCGGGCTCTACACTACCTCTTTCGTAAGCTAGAGCTACTCAAATCTAATCTGCGCCGTTGTTTGCATGGTCTTGGAGCCGGTTAACACGATCTCCAGTCGGAACTCCCTACCTTTCAGCTGCTCTTCATACAACTCCGGAGTGACATAATGGTACTCGTCGGGTAGGAGTACTGTCTGCTCGAAACTCTGCTTGATTCCTGGTACAACGAAGGGGATGCTGGCTCCAATGTCCACCACTTTGGACCAGACTTCATTATCCTCATCATCATATACCGCCACAAGAGCCTCATCGAGGACCAGCTTTCCGAACCCCGATGTTCTGATTTCCACGGTCACCGTCTGCTCAAACTGGTTGAACTGAAAGACCACCGGGTTCGGTATGATGTTCAGATTCACCGAAGCACCACTACACCCAATCAACAACAGTCCCACACACACAGCAGCTAAAATCCCACTACTTCTCCGCAAGACTCTCTCCCCTTTTTGTCCAGCCGTCTACTGGATTTGTATTGAACTAATCTTTACCAAAATGTTTCCTGGTGACTACTATTATCTCCGATTAATCCCTCCTGGGCAACAAGAATCGTCCCCTCCCCTGCCCGCAGCCAAGAAGGTAGACCTAGGGTAAAGGCCCAGAACCAACATACGCACACTAGCTCCCTTGCCCTTGGCCCCTTTGGGATTTCCAACATAAAAGTGATAGGAGTATTTAGCGCCATGATATCCTTTTGTCGATATGCATTACCGTTCTCACATGCAGGCTGATGAGCAGAGGGTCTGCCAACACGGCTGTGCATACACTGTCCCCGAAGCGTTCGGTCCACTGCGACAACGCCCCCTTGGCAAGTCTCGGCGAAAACAGATACCAACTCTACAGTAGTCTAGCTTACCGGCCAAATAGGGTTATTGATCGCCCTGCCCACCGAGTTGTAACTACAATCCCAGGGCTTCTCCTCTAAACAGACAACAGCCCACCTAGGCGTTTCCTCAGGCGGGTTGTTGTCCGGTGTCGAGCCCACACCGGTAGTCTGTAACACACCGTAACTACCTTGGACGTCCCTTGGCCTGGTACTGTCGGAGAGAGTAAGCGTAGTCAAGTATAAGAGCTATCCCTTGATTCTTCAACGGCTCACCCCAGTGCCGACTCCGTCCCCGGTTGGTTTGTCCCCCAACTCCAAAACGAAAGCAACGATCGTGTGGAAAAGGCACGGACCGCCACCAAAAACCATCCTTTAGTTAGTTTCATCATGGGGACAGCTGGTGACAACTTGCAAGAGATCGGTGCTCACAAGTCTGGGGATTCCCTTAAGATTTCTCGTGCAGCAAAGACAACCACAGGCGATAGGAGGCCAGCATCGGCTTTAGCTGCTGGGGTGCTGGCTGTACTAACAACATTGGCCCCACATACTTGGCCACCTTGTCGTCAGCAAAAGTGTCTATCTCATAGCTTGGCATGGCGAGCCGGATCCGCATGACATCCCCCGTTTTCCAGGAATTCTTGCAGCAGATATAGCCGCTTGTGACTGTCGGTTCAAGGGGATTACCTGTTACCTCCACAGATTCCACCGAAGACCACGCCGGCACACGTAGATAGATGGGAATCTCCTTGCCCGGGGCCTTTTCAATCTCCAAAAGAAGCTCACCATTCTCCGGATAGTCGGTCTTCAGGGTCAACTTAAACCCATCGGAAAGGGTGATGGTTGACGGGGGAAAGTAGTCAATGTACAGGCTGTTGTCTTCGTACCGACGCCACCACATTGCACAAATACCACCAGTCGACAGTGCTGCACGCCTCGTCCCGATTTCTAGTGGTAAACCGCTCGTGGATTCCCCCCGACGGCAGCATGTGTCTTTCTTCTATGATCTTCATATCTGCGAGCACACGCCGCAAGTACCCTTCGTCACCGGCTTCTTCAAATAGGAGCCAAAGGCCGCGCAGGGTCGAAAGGTAGGAGTGGGAATGGTCACTTGCCTGATAACCGGGCACCACCTGGACAATCCTCACGGCCAGGTCGAGAAGGCGCCGGTCATAGGTGTGTCGGTACAAGGCGACAACTCCGGGCAGAATATGGTATCACCCAAGGACCGGCATCGGCTTCGGAGGGGGTGCTGGGCGATTTTCCCGGTGGGCTTTTGGAACTGGCGTCGGCTAGCGTCCGAATGATCCAAGGGACTCTGCCTGGTACTGGGAATCTTGATCACGATGGACAACGCCTCTGGTACCAGGCAATCGAGTACATCAGGGAAGGTATGTCAATTTTTCAAGAAAGGGGGCACGGGAGGAATCGTTCCCGTTTGGTATGGACGCACCCGTAGGTTGGCCCCGACAAACTGCAAGATAGCGGCGGGACAAACTGCCTGGAGACATAACTCTGTCCCTTTGCCCGCAAATCATATGCAGTCAGGTCGCGCGCACGGCTCGAAACCTCACCCTTTCTTCCCACATCACTCGGTCTGGTATACAGCCCGAATCCTCACAACGTCTTATCGCCGAAGCATAGAGCTTTTCGGCCACTAAAGACTGTAAACCCGGTGCAAAGGAGAAGCACCTCAGGCCATCCGCACAGGGCACCACTTCTTAACAGATGGGCTGCTCCCTTTGCCACGGGAGAGGGAGCAATCAACATAGACCAGTATGTTCTTAAGCACTTTCTATCACATCTGCAGGAACGTACTGGACAAAAGGACTAGGATCCTGCGGCCAACCATTTCCACGAAAATGGCAGTTCACCACTAGAACGGTTCGCCCCCGCAGGTTTTTCCATTTGTAAAGACTCCCCTGGAAAGCTAGGCAGCACTGGCCATCGGGCAAAGCCCAACTTAACAACCGGACTGAGCCCATGAAAACAACTCGGGTTATAGATAAAACATGTTATCCGTGCTACATAAAAAGCGGTGTAGCACCACGACACGATGGCTACACCAAAAAGGCACTGATATACCCGCCCCTCTGGACAAGTCTTGCCCGCAAAGGATCTCCTGCGCGGGCAAAGGAGACAATAACACTAATCGTTCCGGAAGACGGGCTACTTGTACAACCCGTAAGCCCTTTTCACATCCTGCACGTAGATGATCCCTTTGCCCGGTTCATCGATCTGCATTTCTTTCCGAATGGACTCCACAATGCCTTCTACGGCATCAGCCTCCGCAAGGATCAAAACGACTTCCTTCTCCGGTTCGATCTCCATATTGAAGACTTTGCTGGTCTCGTGAATCCCTGAACCACGGGCGTTGATGATGGTACCGCCCTTGGAGCCCGCCTTAATCGCGGCATCGATCACCTCTTCAGCTTTCCCTCGATCCACAATGGTTGTGATCGCCTGGTATGTCACCATCTTCGCACTCATCTCCTTTGTTTCCATAGACTCAAAGCCGTGGGCTCCCATAACAAAGCATACCGAGGTCGTAAAGACAATCCCATGGTTAGGCCGGTGAAACTCGAACTTCTTATTTAACTCTTCCAACGCCACCGAAGCTGTGCTTTCATCGGTAACTAGAAACACGATTTCTTTGCGCACATCGGAAAGACCGAGAAAATCCAAGATGCGACTATTTATCGTGCCTTTTCCCAAAGTGATGGTTCCACCGGAAACACCACATTCCCGAGCCACCTTGATGACTTTGCTTCCTAAGCCGTAATTGACGATGGCGCAGATTAGTTCAATCTCTGCACACCTGGAATCAGCTATCACTGGTTTCTACTCCTTCTTTCCTGGATTTGGCCTTAAACACAAGACCCAGTACTTGCAAGGCAATCAGGGGTGTCATCGCCACCACGGCAATCACACCGAACCCATCCATCAACACATCAGCCCCTTCCGTCGCTTCCGCCACACCTTGGGCGAAGGCCAGAACAAAGGTGGCCACCATAGGCCCAGAGGCGACACCTCCGGAATCAAAGGCGACCCCCACAAACAGACCGGGAACAAAATAGCTGATGGCTATAGCAATAATATACCCCGGCAGGAGCAATTGCCACAACTGTAGGCCGGGGACGACAATTCTCATCATGGATAGGGCAATGGCACAGCCCATGCCTAGACACAGGGTTAACATGACAACCTTGCGCTTCACATATCCACTGGTAACATCTTCAATCTGATGGGTC
Organism: Bacillota bacterium; assembly: GCA_012839765.1. Lineage (NCBI taxonomy): Bacteria > Bacillati > Bacillota > Bacillota bacterium. Next base: position 1,546 of record DUMW01000040.1, on the reverse strand, counting down.
AAGACATAAACCGCAGGTTCAGCCAAGACTGTTACCAGCCCCAACACAAAACCAACACCAATCACATAAACCTTACTCAACGACGCCAGCTGATACCCCACCACCGTGCCCAAGTCCATGAACCCTGCATTCACACCCAATAAGAATAACACTAGCCCTATAAAGGAAAACATGATACCAAAGAGGATCTTCCGCACCGATTTGCCCGGCAACTTGAAAAACAAGAATTGGCTCAGGAGGAAGATTAGCAGAATGGGCAAAAGAGCAACGGTGACATCGCGCACAACCCTTGGGAAGAAATGCACGAAGGAAGCAAGAATCGAATTCCCTACCATTTGGTCCTGGTGGAGGCTACCTGTAAGCCTCTGGGTCCCTGAAAGAACGCTCATCGCCATGACACCAATGATGGCTCCGGCCGAGGCGATACCCACCAAGCCGAAACTATCCTCCTCCGAGGATTTGCTATCCTTTTTCAAGCGGGAAACCCCCATGGCCAGCGCCAACAGGAAAGGCACCGTCAAGGCCCCAGTGGTAGCCCCGGAGGCATCAAAGGAAATGGCTAGGATCTCAGGCGTGGTAAAGAACCCGAGAATCAGGATGAGCAAATACGTAACGGTGAAAAACACGTTCAACGGGAAATTGAACACAATTCTCTCTAATCCCAGGGACACCGCAACGGCAATACCGAGGGACACAACTAAAATCAGCAGGTCTTTGGCAAGCAACCCCGCCGTCACCGCTTCCACTTCCCCCGCCAATACGTGTAGATCCGGTTCGGCGATGGAAATCACAAAACCAAGCAAAAGACCCACTACAGCCACAATCCAGGTCCGATTGGATTTGACCAGACTTCCACCCATGACCATCCCGATGGGCGTAATGCCCACATCGACACCCGTGAGGAATACAGCCAAACCGATAATAATCAACGCGGCACCGATGAAAAACCTAGCCAACAGACGGGAATCCAAAGGTGTGAGAGTAAAACTTAAGAGAACTACCAGCACGACGATAGGGAGAACAGAATATAGTACATCCTTACATTTGGCCGCTAACAGATTCAAGGGATAGAGCCACCCTTCTCGTGTGGGATACAATTCTGAGCGGGAGACTACCACAGTCTACTTAGCATTCTCCAGCGCAACGTGGAAACCGTCTAGTGCTCCTATCTGAAGAACACCCCGTTGATCCTCTTGTGATTATTGTAACACGCCGCAATAACCCCGTACAAGGGTCAATTTTCTAGGATCCACAACAACTTCTAATAGTCAGAAGGCAGCTCAGCAGGGAGCAAAAGCTTTTTAAACTCGTTCGCAATGAGCTCAACCGCTTCACCTATACTGCCATCACCACCAACGTATGAATCAAAAGTTTGTGGGGTTTGGCGACGTTTGGAAAGAATAGAGGACCCCAGGTCCATAACCCTAAGGGCCCCGCAATGAGTTTGGAGAAACCCTTTGCACTATGATAGTATTGAGTCAGGGAGGGTTTCCAAATGAAGTCACGCCAGTATTCTGATGAGTTCAAGGAGAAGATCATTCAAGAG
>DUMW01000039.1 GCA_012839765.1 Bacillota bacterium | reverse complement strand
GTTGATGTACAGACAACCCCTGTTCCAAGCACCACGTCTTCTGCGTCTGACCGCTGGCAAGGTATGCTCTCACACGTTCTTCCCAAAGCTGACGTTTGTCTTGGGTCACCACACCAGTCACCTCGCTTAGTCATGATGCTTCAATTATCCCACCATAACCAAGCTGGTGCTATGTGGGTCAGCTTTGACGTTTACGATCCTGTTTCGCAGATCCCGCCTCATAACTCCCTTGCTCTTCCCTCTGTCGACCCTCCTTCTGGTGGGAAAGATGGCTAAGTTCTTCTCGAAGCTTTAGATCTAGATGTACGATCGTCGTATCCCCTGGAACAGAGAAAACAAGCAAAACTGGCCCAATAGGCCCAGACGGGTTTTTGTTACTCTGCTGCGTTGTTGCTGGAAAGCTGAGGACTTGAGGAGGGGTTGGCGAAGAGGGAAGACCAGGGTTGTCCCTTTCCCGAAGGATGGGCATGTCTTTCTAGGTCTGCCTGAAGAGGGAATATCCAGGGCCAGGACCCGATGAAGGCTCCTGGCAGCAGTTGACTTGGCCCGGTGATCCCGGACCTGGGGTGTGCTTCCCTCTTCTACAAGAGTGTCTTCCCTTCACTGATAAGAGATACCCGCTGCAAGGCCCTGTCTGGTTTTTCTTGTGTACTCCTGCGCGGATCCGGTGCTCGTGTTTCACCAGTTTCCTATTGTGAAACAAGGACCTTTCTTGGAACAATGCATTCCTTGGAAACTATGTTCGGATTCTCACTGGAGAAGAAGGTAATAGACATGAAACGTCGAAGTATTGACTTGCGGGTCTCTTGGTGCAACTTGTGTAACAGAATGAACAGTCGGAGGAAGACTAGGAAACAGGAAGAGCGGTACATATTCCGGAGTTCCTGTGTTTGGCCGCGATGGGTGCGTAGCCCTGATTTCGACACACAACAAGGTGCCCGTTGCTTTACCCTTAAAACCGACGGCTATAGTTCTCACACCTCCTTTGTTCTCTACGGTATCGATGCACCGCTTGGCAATATCGGGACAAGTTCGAATTGGAAGCGGGGAGGTGTTCCTGCAGATGGTGGCCCTTTGTCTATGCTACCTCTCCAACAACTTGGTCTTACCGAAGTGGCGTAGTTGATTATCGGTCCTTTGAAGGGGTCCGGTGGTGATTGACTGTAGGAAGTAATCCTATGGATTCACTATTCCGAAGGGAGGTGAGGAGTTAGAGTTCCAAGTCATAGTGATTGCTCGTACGGGAAATTTGGTGAGTAGGTGAAGCCTATGCGTTAACGCAAGGAGGAAGAGAAGTAATGCGAAGAGCTGTACTGTTTCTTTGCCTGTTGGTTGCTCTGCAGTGTGTGCCCGCCTGGGCAGAACCGGTGACCATCACCTTCTGGCACATTTGGGGTGGCGACCGCTTGCCTTTGGTGGATTATGTGATCGAGGAGTTTGAACGGCTGCATCCGGATATCAAGGTGGAGCATCAGCTGCTCACCGCCGGTGAACGGTACCAAAAGATCCTGTTGGGAGCAGCGTCGGAGACGACGGCCGATGTGGTGATGGTGGGGGCTGAATCCATCGAATTGGGCCGGCTCGGTGCTCTCATCCCTTTGAATGAGTTCATCGAGAGGGAAGGACTGCAGCTTGATGAGATCTTCTATCCCTTTATCATTCCCTTGATTGAGGACCGGGGGAGTATCTACTACTTGCCCCAGTTGGGTGGTCCGCAAAACAACCTGCTGTATTACAACAAAACCATGTTTGAAGAGGTGGGACTGGACAGTCGGCGGGCGCCGGAAACCTGGCGGGAGCTGGAAGACTACGCCCGCAAATTGATGCGTTTTGACGGTGATCGCATCACCCGCATGGGTGTTGATGTGGTGGGTCATCCTTACGTTGATGGACGGGCGGCGCAAGTGCTGGAGTGGATGGTGAACAATGGCGCTTTGGCCTGGGACGGTCAGGAAGTGTTGTTTAACACCCCGGCGGGCGTCGATACCCTGCAGTGGATGCTGGATTTCACCAACGAGATCAATCGTACCTATAGTAGCATCAACGTCTTCTACTCGATGGTTGGTGGTGGGAATGCGGAGGAGTCGTTCCTGACGGAAACCGCGGCCATGTGTCTCAGTGGTCCCTGGACCTACTTCCAGGCCCAAAACCGCTTGGTTGACACGGGTATCGGTCTGCGCCCGCACAACGACCAAGAGTTTCGGGCCTATGCGGGGGCTAGTTGGGGCTATGGGATCTCCACCGCTAGCAAGCACAAGGAAGCAGCCTGGGAGTTTGTTAAGTTCATGACCATGGCCCAAGAGGGGGCCGGTTGGTTCACCCTGCAACAGGCCCGGCCGTCGGCGGTCATGGAGTTTAACCGGGATCCGGAATACTTCAACATGAATCCCTACTGGCCGGTGATTATCCAAGGGTTTGAGAGTGCCATCCCCTTGCCTTCAGCTCCCTCCGAGACCAACCGGGTTCTCTTCGATATGGTTACCAGTGTGATCCAAGAAGGTATGGATCCGCAAAGCGCAGTTACCGAGGCTCACCGGCAGCTGCAGAGGCTGTTTGACGAATGGAACTAAGGTTTAGCTGCGGCTTATTGAGCTGACAGTTGGTGGATTGGTGGGGTAGCCCGCCAATCCACCAACTTGCCGCCGTCCCGACCAGGACGTCGCAGCTTATTTCTGCCTAGTTCGTTCCGAAACAGGGAAAAATGAAAAGAGCAAGGAACCGTGGGGAGAAAGGGGAAAAACTCGGGATTCCGATGCTTTCTCCTAAGACCCAAAAAACCGGCTCTTTTGGCTTGTCCGGTGTTGAGTTGTCACCGGCTGAACTAAAGGAACCGGCGGGTGGAGTTCTGCCCCGGGGTTTCTTTTGGGACTAGCGGATCTTTCACGGATCCAGGGTCAAGGGACCTTTGCTAGCATTGTCCCCAGGATAATGACTAAAACAGTTTTTCAGTGTTCAAGGTTATCAGTTTGGAGCTTGCTTAGGTGAAGGGAGAAAACATGATGGAGTTTGCAAGACACAAGGTGACTAAGGATTTGATTGTGATTGGGGCTGGTATGCCGGGGATCTGCGCCGCCATCCAAGCGGCACGGCTGGGTCTTTCGGTGGCCTTGGTCAACAACCGCGGTGTTTTGGGAGGAAATGCCAGCCCTGAGATCAGGGTTACCGTAAGTGGCGCCGATGGTAGTGAAGAGTTTAACTTCTATGCCCGGGAGACGGGGATCCTGGAGGAGATTCGCCTGGAGAACCTCCACCGCAACCCCCAGGGCAACCCCTATGTGTGGGAAACGGTGCTGTTTGATTTCATCGGTCGGGAAGAGAATATCGAGTTGTTTTTGAATACCAATATTGACTGTGTGGAGACTGATGGCGACCGGATCGTATACGTTTCGGGGTCCCAGCAGGGGAGCGAAAAACGCTTCGACTTCTACGGACGTTTCTTCGTTGACAACACAGGGGACGGTACCGTGGGATACTTGGCCGGAGCCGAACATCGGATGGGTCGGGAAGCTAGGGCTGAGTTTGACGAGGGCATTGCCCCCGAGGAGGCGGACGAGGCGGTCTTGCCCAGTACTCTAACCTTCTACGCCCGGGATACGGGACGGCCTGTGCCCTTTAAGCGGCCGGACTTTGCCTTAGATCTGGCTGCCACCGACATCCTCCAGTACCGGCGGATTCCAGAGCGCACCAAGAACCGGACCTTCCGGATGGATACCTATCGTTTCCAATGGTACTACGAAATCCCGGGACGCTTCAACCAGATCGAAAACAGCGAAAAGGTTATGCAGATGCACCGGGAACTGGTCTACGGGATTTGGGATTATATCAAGAATAGCGGGAAATATGACAGTGAGACCTATGATCTGGAATACGTGGCCTGTATCCCAGGAAAGCGGGAGTCCCGCCGGCTGATGGGAGATTACATTCTCACCGAGAAGGACTTGGTGGAACAGCGGGACTTCGAGGATGTGGTGGGCCACGGTGGCTGGTCTATCGACCTGCACGCCATCGACGGTTTCTTCTCCAAGGAAGTCATCAACAAACACTATTTCCTCAAAGGCATCTACCAGATACCTTACCGCACCGGATATTCTAAGAATGTGGAGAACCTGTTCATGGCCGGACGGTGTATGTCCACTAGCCACGTGGCCTTTGGCAGCACCCGGGTCATGGCCACCCTGTGCACCTTAGCCCAAGCGGTGGGTATTGCCGCGTACCTGTGCATCAAGCACAACACCACTCCCCGGGGCATCTACGAGAAGCATATGAAGGAGCTGCAGCAGCTGCTGTTAGCCCATGACCAGTATGTGATTGGACACCGGAACGAAGATCCCCAGGACAAGGCCCCGAAGGCCAAGGTAACCGTATCTTCCACTTTGGAGTTTGCCCTGAAGGAAGCAGAAAACTACGTTGTGGCTGATCGGGATCTTGGGGTAATTTTGCCTGCCAAGGACCAGGTGGATAGTGTCAAGTTCTTGGCGCGAGTGGCGGAAGACACCAAGCTTGCCTACAAGGTCTATAGCAGTGGGAAGAAGGAGAATTATAGCCCTGACGTGCTTGTGACCAGCGGAGAGCTTTCCCTCGCCGCCAGTGCAGACTTCCACTGGATAGAGATTCCCGTAGGTCACGATTTCGGTGGGAAGAATATGTTTGTTGAACTGGGAGCAAACCCTCAGGTCTGCCTGGGGGTTACCACCAAGCAATTGCCGGGGGTCTTGTTACTGAGCAGACACGCGATCCAAAGTCCCACCATCTGGGATGCCATTACCCTGCAGAGGAAAGAGTACCTCTGGCGGAGTATGAAACACTCGCCCTGTTTCCAGGTTACCCCCGATCAGGACATCTATGGGGCCAGCAATATCACCAATGGATACCACCGGCCCTATGGGCTGCCCAATCTGTGGGCCTCGGCGGATCGGGTTACCGGTGAGTACGTGACGTTGGAGTTTGATGGGACCGAGGAGATCCGGGAGATTTGCTTCACCTTCGATTCGAACCTGAATGCACGGATCAACAACATTGAGGTGGAGTATGAACAAAACACCATTCCCGAGGTGGTCCGTGATTACGCGGTGTACTACCTGCGGGATGGGAAGGAATACAAACTCACCGAAGTGACAGGCAACTACCAGCGGGTGAACCGTTTGACCTTCGATCCGGTCCAGGCCGACGGGATTAAGGTGATTTTTCATAAGACAAACGGTGCTCCCCGGGTGGGACTTTACGAGATCCGAGTTTACTAACAAGACAGTCATATCCGACGAACCGAGCAGAGGTGTTACGGGTCCTTCATTCGGGGAAGCTTCCTCGAATGAAGGACCTTTGCTTCCTTCGCACATAGGATTTTGGTTATCTGAGATATGGGGGCTACATACGTTGGCAAGTTTTAATCGCCGTGTGCATTCCGGTCAGTACCGACAGGCATTGCGACTCAATTCAGTGAAGCCATTTCGATATCCAGAGATCTCAAGAGCGGTGCAACTATGAAGGAGTAGTAGGAGTCATGAGGTACAGCGTCTACAGTCTTTTGGACTTATCCGTGGGTGCAAAGCCAAGGCTAAGATTCTCCGGCCTTTGGGCATTGTCTGCTTGCAATCCGCTGCTGTGACCATCTGGTTTCGGCTCGGAAACGTGAAAAGCAGCCTCAACTTCATTGACCGGGCAATCCAACCGCTGCTGATTCAGAGTCTCAGGGTTCCCTGGGCCAGAAGGAGAAGGAGGGCTTCCCGTCCCCTTTGGTAGTGACGCCATTCGGCGGTGGCGAGGTGTTTGGAAACAGCCGCGTTGGAAATGCCTAGAAGCTCAGCCACGATCCTTTGGGTACCATGCTCTTCGAGGAGTTTAACCACCCGGCGTTGTTGCTCCGTCCATCGCATCCGTAAACAGCACAGGAGATTTCCGAGGGCGGTGGCGGTGCGATCCCACGGCTCGCCGAATCCGGCTAGTTCAATGGTGGCACGTTCCCTTTTGGCATTGGTGATGGCCTGTTGGGCCCTGTACCACGCCGGACCGTCCATGCCAATGGCCTGTTTTTGTAGTTTGGTGCTCAAGGAACCATACCCGATGCCGAAACGGGTCTCGATAGGCAGCAGAAAATCGATGAAGAATTCGACGATGTCCCACGTTGCTTTGTGGGCATCGGGGAATAAAAGCCCTTGGATTTCATCCCCGTGGGTCACAATGAATTCGGCGGCTAAGGATGATGCGAATCTCCTGTTAACCTCGTTTACCCCCGTCACTAGTTTCTCCTGGGCTTGACTCCGGTTGGGTAATTTGCGGGAGCCGACCAAGTCCAGTTTCATGGCCAGATAGTAGTTCACTGGGTTTCACCTACTTCCAAAACCTGATACGAGAATACCGGCCACAAGGGCGATTAGGGTGCTGTAAAGGGTGCCCATGAGATAGTATTCTGCGAAGGTGGCTTCCTCCTGGATCTGTTTGAATCGGGCCACCGATTTGGCGGTGAGGACAAGTCCAATCAGCCCGTACTGAGAGACTAGCACCAAGGTGCAGATGATCCAGCGTTCCAAAACACCGATAACCCGCCCTGCTTGTAGGGTGTTAAGCCCTCGGGATTCGGAAGTGGCAGCCATCTCCAACTGCCCTGCTCTCTCCAGGATAGATTGCGGAACCATCTCGGGTAGTAGTAAATCGTCGGCCTTGTCCACCAGCCAGCGAATGACGAAGTTAGCAGGTTGGGCTAGGAGAATGTATGTACAAAGGTAAAGCACCGCAAGAGCTCCGGTGCCATCAAGGAGTTGCTCCATGGTAAAGGAGAGCTGCAACTTCGCCGTCGGGCCGAGGATTAGCCCTAAAAGGACTATGCCCAGCATGGGCAGGAAGTATAACCACCGGCAGCGGATCCCGTATTGTTTTTGCATCAGTCCTTGGACCGGCGTGATGAGCAGCTCGGTACTACCGAGGCTGCAGGTGAGGAGGATGATCGGCAGGAACCACCAACTAGGTCGATAGGCGAAAAACAACAATAGGGCGAGGACGGCGCCGTGGGTGATGCGGTAGCCGAGGTAAAGGGTGTACCCGGGGGGATTCAAGGCGAATACCGGCTCGAACCATTGCTTGAGGCCATATTCGGTCCACAGACATAGGGTGATCAATACCGTTGTGGAGATGAACAAGGACATAGCCATGCCCCCCTTGGTTTCGATTAACTCCATGAAGTTAAAAACGAACTTTTAACGGTTCTAAGTTAATTTCGTCTTCCCCCAGGGAAAATCCTCCCGGTGCGGTGTTAACCCTTAGGAGTTATTTGATGAGTTATAACCCAGAAGGGTTAAACACGACACCGAAGAGGAATATCCCAGGCGATCGCAAAACTGGCCAGTTATTCCAGAAGGAAAGTCTTCGTTTACTAGCGAGAATACTGAACTACTGCGCTGTGGACGATGGAAGGTCGCTAATTCTTGCTTTGCGGGTGAGTCTCCTTGGTTTTCATGAACCTTTGCTAGGGCAGGCGCTTCAACCAACGCGTATTGGGATCAGGGTACAGCCCTTTTCTTCGGCTTTCGGAGTTGGTTTAGACGAGGGTATCTTTGGCTACCAGAAAGATGGGCAGGTGTCCAGGGAGGGAAGCCCTCTTTGCTGAGCGAAGATATTATGCTACTGTCTAGTGGGTGGTAGGGCTTATCGATTCTAACTTTGCGGGTGATTTTTCTTGGTCTTCCATGAACTCTTGCCGTCATATTGGCTGACGGTGCTTCGTCGGTTTCCCATCTTCGTGCGGCACGATGGGAATATAGATTACCGGACGCCGATGCACAAGCAGCCGGGTATTGAGATCCACTTTGCCTGTCAAGGATACTCTACGTTCTATATCGAGGACCAATCGTACAGCCATAACAAATGGTCGCTGATCATGTTCGACGCATCCACACCCCACCGGGTCATCTCCGATGGGCCCTTCGACCGGGTGGTGGTCCTATTTGCCCCCGATGGGAGAACAGGAAACATGTGGCTGGAGATGCTGGTCCTGGAGGAACTGAGGAGGAGTTTCCCTATTAGCCTATCCTTTCCCTCGAAGGGAGGAGGTGAGGAAGTAAAGGGTCTTTTTCTAGCTTTGGCCGATGAGTTCAACAACAGCCGGCCGGCCCGGTCCTCCATGCTCTGTGGTCTGCTTAACCAACTGATCGCTTTGATCTATCGCAGTTACCTTGGTCAAAACCAACAGGGATCGGTTCTGCACCGTCAGCTGAGTTGGGATCGGGATCCTGTGGCTGCCGTCCAGGAATACATCCATCAGCACTTGGATGAATCAATACAAGTAAGCCATCTTGCCAGCGTCTTCAATGTTAGTCCAGAACATCTGTCCCGTACCTTCAAACGGCAAACAGGTCTTACCGTTCAACAGTATGTGCGCATGATGCGGATTACCAAGGCTCAGCACCTGATTGCTGAGACCAACCTCCCCTTAACGGACATTGCCGAAGAATGTGGCTTCAAGAGTCTGTCCCATTTCTCCCGGGTTTACAAGGAAGTCGTTGGTGTGCCTCCTTCCCAGTGGCAAGGTGATAAGTAGTTGCAGGTGGGTTTTTCATGGTTAAGCTTGATGTCACTTAAGCTGCCACTTTGACCTGGGGAAACCGACTATAGGCAGCATCGCCGTCATCAAGGAGACTCTCTACGCGTTAGTGGAAAAAATTGTACTTTTAGGAAGGAGTTTGAAAGCAAGCAACGAATAATATATGCAGACTAGGTTAACCGGATATACCTACAGAACGGAAAATCACCGGTAACGCACGGGCCAAATCCAATGATAATAAGGTATAAGCGCATGGTTATGTGTTCAGAATAAGCTGAACGACCCGGGAACCGTTGCCGTAGGAGCTGGGTGCGGGAGCAGAGAAAACAGCCGAGTCAAGAAAAGGGAGGATTCCAAGGTCCACATAGTGTGTGGACAAACGGGTTTAGAGTCTCCACTGAGGTTTTTGGAAAGTGAGGGGCATGGATGATGGTAAAAGCAGGGAGCGGACACTTTAGACTGGTCGCTATCATAGGCCTATTGGTTTTCGGTATGCTCATTGTTTCCAGAGTCGGTGCCGAGGCAGCGTCGTATTTGATATTTGACATGCAGGATCAGGGAAGGACCATCGAAAACAAGTTTAGTGTATTAAACAGTTGGTTTTATGATCCCACCTGGCGAAGCGATGCAGCCGAACAGCCCGAAGATTATATGGCATCAAACTTTCCCTTCGTCGAGACCGTACAACTGATGACGGCTACCGGTGGTGTTGACTGGCGGGATCTTTTTAACGATCCATACAACCGAAATGTATGGTGGGATTACAACTTCGAGAAACTGAAGGACGCGATCCGTCAGGTGCTGCGACAGGGCCTGAAGCCGTACATTAAGACGGGTAACGTCCCTGAGAAGTATAGTTCACCTCCGGTGATCGGTGTGGAATTTGGGGCCAATTTGCGTCCCCCCGACGACTATGAGATCTACTATCGGTATATTAAGGCTTTAGCGGAGGACTTGGTCAAGGAGTTCGGCATCGATGAGGTGAAGACCTGGATGTGGGGTGTACTCACCGAGTATGAGAACAAAGCCTGGTTCGACGCCGGCACGCCGGAAGAGACGAAAATAGCGTACTTTAAGCTTTATGACTATACCGTGGCTGCCTTGGAGGATGTGCTGGGCCCGGAAAACGTCATCGTGGGTGCCCACAGTATGAGCGTCCTCGAGGGCTATTGGGATGAGCGGGAGTTCATCGAACATGTGGCCCGGGGTGTGAATCATAGGACCGGAGCGGTCGGTACCCAAATAGACTTTCTGGCCGTTTCCTTCTATGATCGGACACTGCGCGGTTTGGATCATGCTAAGCTTATTGAAACCGTGAGCTTGGTCCGGGAAAAGGCCGAAGAGGTGGGTCTTGCGGGTCTGCGCTACGGTGTTGACGAGGGCCGCATACTGCAGGGATGGGATTCTAAACCTCTTGTCTCGGCGGCTTTAAACCTGTCGGCCCAGGGAGCTGCCGATGCTAAGTTGTTTAAGGTACTGGTGGACCATGACATCGATTGGTTCGCATTGTGGAGCCTGTCTACCGGCGGCACCTGGGGCGGTGCCAATGCCATTGGGAGTAATATTGCCAATCTGACCTACCGCATGGTGGGTGATACCCGCATAGGCGGTGAAGTGGTGTGCCGTTCAGAACATACCCATGTGGATATTGATGGACTGGCTTCCTACGATGCCGAGACCCAAACCCTGCGCCTTTTGGTGTATAACGTGCAGCGGGATCCTTTCTCCCGTATCGACGACGAAGTGATCATGGAGATTCGCAACATCGCCGCGGTCGATGGTGGGACAGTTACCTTGGAATTATGGCGAGTTGATGATGACCATGCTAACTGGTGGCCGGCCTGGGAGGCTGACGAGAGGGAACGGGGGCTTACCGATTCCGACTATAACAACTGGTCCAAGTATTCTGTGGAGATTCCGGAGGTGTTGCGGAACCCAGCGGACCAGGAGTTCTGGCGTACTCGGGAGCCTGTTTACTATGAGCTCAGCCAACTAAGGTCGACGGTGTTGAAAGTGTCGATCCAAGATGGAATCCTGGAGATTTCCGATTACTTGCCAGGTCACGGCGTGGCCTTCTACGAGATTCGTGGGGTCGTACCGGCTCAGAAAAAGGCCGTGACCAATTGAACTGAGAAAACTAGGGCGAGTGAGGATACCTTACCCTTGCCTGCGAACTCGGAATGGAATCGAAAGAAGACTGATCCTAAAAGGAGGATTTGGAATAGCCACAGCATAAGTAATGAGTTAAGCGGATATACCAAACCGGGCCATAATACTAGAATAGGTTAGCTATAAATTCGACAATAATCACGGGATAACCGATTGGTTATCGACGATTGAGAATCGTGGTCCTCGGACTGCCTATGTGAAACGGGACGAGGGAACCGCAAGAGAAGCAGGTGTTGAGGAAATGGACGGTAAACGGCAGAAGACAAGCGGGGAAGCAGAGTTGTTTCGGGGCGTGATGAGCTTGCTTCTCACCCCATTCGATGCTGACAAAGGCATCGATTGGTATACATACGATGCCTATGTGGATTGGCAATTGTCCCAGAAACCCCATGGGCTTTTCGCCGTGTGCGGTTCCAGCGAGATGAAGTGGCTCAATTTGCAGGAGCGCTTGGCGTTGGCAGAAAGAGCCGTGTTCCGGGCGAAGGATGTTCGGGTTTTGGCGGTGGCCAATCTCCATCCCGATCCCGAAAGGCATCGGGAGGAACTGGATAGAATGGTCGCCACTGGTGTTTCTGGTGTTGTCTTGGTTCCCTATGACGGTTTGGCGCTGGATGTGGTTAAGCTGGAGGAGTATTTCACCGCTCTTATCGAAGCTTCGCCGGTGCCTGTCTTCCTTTACGAATGGCCCCAGGTGGAACCCCACCTGTTGCCCGTAGAAGTCTTCACCCGGTTAGTGGCTCGAGGAGCGGTGGGAATCAAAGATACCACTTGTACCATGGAGGGTATTACCGCCAAGATTAATTCAGCGCCCAAAGCGATTGTTTATCAGGCTAATACGCCCTTTGCTCGTGATGCCATTGCGGCTGGGGCTGGGGGAATAATGACCATCACCTCCACCTGCTATACCGATTTGGTTGTTCGTTTTTGGTGGGCTGTCACTCAGAAGGATGAAATAGCCGCTGTGTTACACAGGGAGCTAGTCTTCCTTGACTCCCTCCTTATTCGGGGGCATCCACAGGCGGCCAAGTATGTTGTGCATCTCCGGGGAATGGAGTTCCCCCTTTATACCCGCTGGCCAGTAAAGCTCGAACCCCAGGTGCTACGGGCCCTCGATGCGTGGTATACCTGCAGTAGAATTTGATTTCACGAAAGGAGTGGTAGATATGCAGAACGGTCCTACCAAGACCCCGCCTTCACCGATTACCAACCTTTGGGGTCAAAGGGAACCGGTTTTCCTTGAGACCGACTGTACGGTGGTGTTCCAAGGTACCGAAGGAGCAGCCTTTAGCCATCATCCCCAGCTTACAGCTGCCTTCGGTCGGCTGTATGCCACCTGGTCCTGTGGAGAACGGGACGAGGACGATGTGGGCCAAAGGATGGTGATGTCGGTATCCGAGGACGGAGGGATAACCTGGAGTCCGCCCAGGACCGTTATGGAATCTGCCACCGGAGAGTTTGCCCCAGGGGTCATTACAAACGGCGGCCTTCGGGCAGTAGGGGGTCTACTCATTGCCTACTACGGTCACTACGAGTTCACCCAGGCGGGATTGGTGAATGGTCGTCGGCAGCCAAAGGGGGCAGGGGAAGCCCCCCAAGAGGAATGGTGGCACCAGAAGACCTATTGCGGCGCCCGGGTTTCCAAAGATATGGGCGCCACCTGGGAAGAACCCCAGGTGGTGGTGGATCGCTTCGTCCCCAACTGGGGGCCGGTGCCCACTAGTACAGGCCGACTAATCATGACCGGAAACCTCTGGTTCCCCTACACCGAAGATCCTCTGGGTTTGCAAGGCTGGCAGATCGCCGGAGTACCACGGCTTCCCCAGTGGTATGTCGACGATCCTGAGGGTTTCCATAAGGGTTGCCGATATCGGGGGGATCGGGGTAAGTTTTGTGAAGGTTCCTTCTTTGAGACCGATGATGGTGTTTTACATATGATGCTGCGGACACAGGAGCATTACTTGGCCGTTTCCACAAGCTTCGACCAGGGGGTTACTTGGTCAGAACCCAGCCCTACTTCCTATGTTGATGGCAACAGCAAGCACCAATTTGGTCGTCTTTACGACGGTAGGTTCTACGCCCTGAGTACACCGGATCCCCGTGGCGCCCGTACCCCCCTTGTGTTGGCCTTAAGTGATGATGGCCGCCTGTTTGACCGCCACTACATCCTAGGCAGTGAGCCCTGTGGTAGTCCCCGGCTGCCTGGTCTGCACAAAGGGGGACGTTACGGTTATCCCCACTTTATAACTGTGGACAACATGGGATATGTCATCTATTCGGTCTATAAGGAGGATATTGTGGTCTGTCGTTTCCCATTGGCGGCTTTGAAGTAGCGTGAAGCTTGGGTAAGCCTCGGAAAGGACGTATCCGAGACCAGGAAGGTACCACCGTGGAGAAGGGGGGGGACGAGAAAGATTCAAAGCTTTTCAGCTTTATTATTCAAACAAATATTACTAAAGAAGGAGATGAAGAAAGGTGCAGTTTTATAGGCGATTAGTATCGGTTGCTCTGTTGGTCTTGTTGGTGTCATCTGCGGTAGCCTTTGGAGAAAGTGTGAAACTCACCTTTATGACTTTCGGTCCTGACAGTCTACTAGATGCTTACCGGGAAGCAATCGAGATATTTGAGGCGGAGAATCCCGGTGTTACCATCGACTTTCAACCGGCTACAGGCCCCGTAGACTTGAAGGACAAAGCTTTGGTGGCCTTTGCCGGTGGGATCGGTCCGGATCTCATCGGTGGAGATGACTCCGTGGCCTATGCTCTCATTGATGGAGACTGTCTTTTAGAGGTCAGCGAATTGGTGGCAAATGATCCCGAAATAGAACAAGTAAGAAACTCTTTGTTACCGGGTCTGTGGGAGATGAGCCTTTACAGCGGGAAACGGTACACCATTCCCATGTCCGTAGCCCTGGCCGACTGGTATCTGAACATCGACCATTTTGAAAGCTCCGGCTTGGCTTTGCCCGATGAGGATTGGACCTGGGACGATTTCCTCAGCCTTGCCCGACGCCTGGTGGTGTATGACGGTGACAAAATGGTCCGGGGGGCCTATGCGGTGCAGGCCAATGCTCTTCATGAGATTCTACCGTGGATGATCCAGGCCGGAGGTCTCCCCTTTGATGATTGGGCTGCCCCCACCAAAGCCACGTTCAGCAGTCCAGAGGTTACCGAGGCCATGCAGTTTCTGTACGATCTCCGGTGGGAATACGGGGTGGCACCCAAACCCTGGGAACTGACCGGTGGAACGATTACCATGTTCATGCTGGGTGAAGTCTCCATGCTTACCCATTGGCCGGCCCGGGTGGGTCAGTTTGCCCGGGAGGGTGTAGGTATCCTTCAAGTGGACTGTCCATCGTGCTCCCCAGTACAGGGCGCGGTCTGTCATCGGTGCGGTGGACGGTGTCAAGATTGGCGCTCAAACGAAGCACCCCGAGGTGGCCTGGGCGTTCTTGAAATTCCTGGTACGCCCAGATATCCAGCGGATCCTCGCCCCTAACTTCCAGATTCCCGCTGTACATGAAGTGGCCGCTTCCGACGACTGGCTGAACAATCCTATTCCCGGTGTGAACAAGTTGGCCTTCCTCAAAGATGCAGAGTTCGTATTCAACCGGGTGCAGGATCCCGCTGTAGCTAGCGACATCGATCGGATCTTCTTGGAAGAGTGGAATCTATGCTTTGAACAGGACAAGACTCCCGTCTCGACCATGATTAGTAACCTTGATGCTCGGATTAATGCCCTGTTGGCGGGAGAATAACCTGAGCTAGATTTGGCAGGATGCCGGCGGTTTTTCCGCCGGTACCCCCTAGCGCGTCATATTGAAAGCTTCGCTTCTTTAAGGAAAGCATCCGACCTTTGCTTTTCCGCACAGGGAGTTTAGCAAACTAAACTAATAAAGACTGTCGGTGCTGGAGAGGCTGTGTCGATGTTCAAAGCAGAGATTATGCGTTATTTGGTGAGTAAGCTTCTTGATCTTGAGGAATGGGTGTTTTAGAATTAGGTATAAGTGTTTAACCTTAGCAGCATTTGGAGGAACGCGGTAATGGTATCATTGAAAGACGTTGCCAAGGAAGCGGGGGTTTCAGTATGTACCGTTTCCCGGGTGATCAACAACACATACCAGCAGAGGGTGAGTGACGCTACCCGTAAGCGGGTGCTCGCAGCCATTAAGAGGCTCAACTATGAACCTAACGTCAGTGCCCGGGCCTTGGCCCGGAAACAGACGTTCCTGCTGGGCGTTGTGGTTTCCAGTCTTGCTGCTTCCTTCATGGCGGAGATTGTCCAAGGAATCCAGGATGAGGCGGACAAATCTGATTACAGCCTACTGTTTTACAGCACTGGTGATAGTGTCACTAAGGAAAAGGCCGGGTTTGAAGCGCTGCGGCGCAAGCGGGTAGATGGAATCATCTACATGCCTGGGGCTTCCTCTTTCTGTTCTAGCCGCGAGGGGATAGAATACCTCAATGACCTCATCCACCGGGGGATTAAAATCGTGCAGTTGTGTTCCAACCATCCCCAGGTGAACTCGCCTTACGTTCTGGTAGATAATGAGGCCGGGGGCTATATGGCCACAAAACACCTGTTGGAATTGGGTCATACCCGAATCGCCCACTTTCATGAGCAACGCACCAGGGAAGGTCAGGAAAGATTCCAAGGATACAGGTTGGCCTTAGAAGTGGCTGGTGTATCCCTGCTTCCAGAACTGGTAGTGCCCTGCCACTATGATTGGCAAAGCGGGTATGAAGCCATGGAAAAGCTCTTGGACAGTCATAACCCACCCACCGCGGTCTTCGCCTGTGACGATATGTCCGCGTGGGGAGCGATGCAGGCTGTCTTGGACCGGGGTCTGCGGGTACCGGAAGATGTGGCGGTGGTAGGGTACGATGATCTGGCCATCGCAAAATTCATGCCCGCAGCTTTAACCACTGTCCATCAGCCCAAGGCTGACCTAGGCGCTGCTGCGGTGCGGCTGCTTCTTAAACAGATCGAGCAAAAGGACGTCTCCAGCGTAGTGATCCAACCGGAGTTGGTGGTGCGTCAGTCCTGTGGATCGTACAGGGGCCCGCGTTTTCGTGCCTAGTGTTTTGCTTTTGTTTGCCGGAAAACCAGCCTTGTTTTCAGGTTAGACCTGGAGTAGGGTGTCCTGGGTAGAGGGCAAATCTGCCATGTTTGGTTAAACGGTTATACCTGATCGGGCAACCACCATTCTATACTTCCGGGGAAAAAGAAGGTAAAGTGTGGTATTGCCGCACGTATATATCAATGTATGAGCGGGGTGTTTATCTGTGGGAAAACTGCGAGTGGGAATTATTGGTTGTGGTGCCATTGCGGAAAACGTGCATTTGCCAGGATACAAGCGCCTTCCTGATTTGGTGGAGGTGGTGGCTCTGTGTGATATAGATATGCAGATCCTGAGGGACGTAGGAGAAAGGTACGGTGTGAACGACCGCTACAGCGATTGGCGGGAACTAGTTGCCCGGGAGGATATCGACGTGGTTAGCGTTTGTACCCCCAACTACCTCCACACTGAGCAGACCATTGCTGCCCTAAAGGCAGGCAAGCACGTACTGTGCGAAAAACCCATGGCTACCAGTGTCCCGGATGCCCAGGCTATGATAAGGGCCAGCGAGGAGTCGGGGAAGAAGCTTTTCGTGGGGTTTACCCACCGGTTTATGAATCATAATGTCAAAGCTAAAGAGATGGTGGACGCGGGTATCATCGGCGAACCATACATTATGCGGATTAGGTTTTCCCACGATGGACCCTACAAAAGCTGGTCCGCCAAAACCGATTGGTTTTTTGATCCCCAAAGGGCCCACGGTGGTGCCTTGTTGGATATGGGTATCCACGCCATTGATCTGATGCGCTGGTTCTTTGGCGAAGTCACTGCAGTGACGGCCACCTGTGGTACCTACGTGAAGGACATAGCGGTGGAGGATACGGCGGTGCTCACTCTGGAATTCGGCCCCAAGAAGATCGGCTACATCGAGGTGGGCTGGAGCACAAAACCGGGTGCTATTGGTTTTGAGCTCTATGGCACCGAAGGGACCCTAATCAACGACTATTCCACCCCCCTACGCCTGTACTTAGAGCAGGGACAGGCGAAGGTTTTCGCCGTGGATGACTATGCCGCCGGGTGGACGGAGATTACCGACTGCCAAGGTGGAGGGTGGGATACGGAGATTGAAGCGTTTGTGCAAAGTATTCTAGAGGATCGATTAATCTCCACCGGCGGCGAGGGGGGGCTTGCCGCAGTGGCCGTTGCTGAAGCCGCATATGAATCCGCCCGCCTAGGCAAACGCATTGAACTTTAAGACTTGGTGAATACCTTTGTTTTGTAGGATAGGGAGCCTGTCTCATTGAGTCAGGGAGGGTTTCCAAAGGAAGTCACGCCAGTATTCTGATGAGTTCAAGGAGAAGATCATTCAAGAGTGCCAAGAAGTAGGGAATGTCGCACTTGTTGCCAGGCGCTATGAGATTTCTCCCAACACCATCCATACTTGGCTGAG
>DUMW01000038.1 GCA_012839765.1 Bacillota bacterium | reverse complement strand
TACTAGTTTATGTCAACAGATTTACTGCTGAACCTGCCAAAACTCCCTCTTGATGAACCCACCGGGACAAAAACGGCTTGGTTTTACAAAAAATGCACTATCGTAACCGACCCTTGCGAGATCCGGGGTCAAGGGACACTCCTTGCAAAGCTTCTCGGTTTGATTGTTTAGCATTCCACCGGACCGTGCTCAGCTGACTCTTTTATATATGACGCGTGATACAAAAACCCTTCGGCATGCTAATCCCCAGAGTCTCACCGTGGCAAGTTAGGAAGATGGTGGTCTAGGTGATTGGAGTTATACGGTTAAAGCGCAGAGTTCAAAGGGGCCACGGCACGAGTGTCATGTCTGCGGATCTGTCGTGGACTGGATCCTCCGGCTGCCGCAGGAGTAATCCGACTGCGTGTAAAGGTGAACCCCCTTGGGGTCGGATCTTGACCAAGCTTGGGCCAGTGTGTTAGAATCGGGTGCGTAGGCAGTTTGCTTTTTCAAATTGCCGAAGCCGCTCGGAATGGGTTCAAAGGTGAAGACCTACCTGATTCCGGCGAGCCTGTCGACACTAGGGTCGACGTTAAAGGGGGTGCAGGAGCCCGTGCGTTACGCGATTATTCAGACCGGTGGCAAGCAATACCGGGTGTCCGAAGGACAGGAGATCTTCGTGGAAAAGCTTGACGCGGATGAGGGAGCTACGGTGGAACTGAGCGAGGTTTTGCTTGTGGCTGAAGATGGCAACATTACTGCCGGGAAGCCCTTCGTGGAGGGAGCTAAGGTAGTGGCCACTGTGGTGAAGAACGGCAAGGGCAAAAAGATCATCGTGTTCAAGTACAAGCCCAAGAAGAACTATCGCCGGAAGAAGGGTCACCGCCAGCCTTACACGAAGCTGCGGATCGATCAGATTGTTAGCTAAGTAGTGATGATTACCGTTGAATTTTTCCATAGCCCCCGGGGAGAGCTAATTGGTTTTCACGCGGCAGGTCACAGCGGCTATGCTGAGCGAGGCTATGACATAGTTTGTGCCGCAGTTTCTGCCTTGACTTTGACTGTGACCAAAGGCCTTATCGAGCAGGTGGGCTTGAACCCCACTGTCCGACAGGGACCGGGGGAGTTGTTTTGTCGGATTGACAACTATGGGGCCCTATCCCCGGGGGAGAAGCACGCTGCAGATTTGCTTTTGCAGACGTTGCTTGGTGGACTCAAAGAGATAGTGGATCAGTACCCAGATTTTGTGAGACTGCGCTTAGAAAGGAGGCCTGATCCCAATGCTACGCTTTGATTTACAGCTGTTTGCTTCGAAAAAGGGTGTGGGTAGTACCCGTAACGGAAGAGATAGTGAAGCGAAACGACTTGGTGTAAAGCGACACGACGGACAATTTGTTACCGCAGGCAGCATTCTCGTTCGGCAGAGGGGAACTAAGTTCAAGGCCGGAGAGAACGTAGGTGTGGGCAAGGACCATACCCTCTTTGCGAAAACCGATGGCTATGTGGTTTTCGAAAACAGGGGACGGATGGGTCGTTATGTGAGTATCGAGCCTTACGTCGAAGAAGAATCCGTAGCCATGGTTGGATAAGCGGATGTAAGTTGCTAGAGGAGAGAGCCTTCTTCCTAAAAGGGAGAGGGCTCTTTTTCATGTTGCCTTTGCCTAGGAATCTTGGTATCATTTGGGTGGATTAGTGGAGTGGTTGTTTCCCAGTTCCCTCCCAGTGGTCATACGGCTTTGATAACCCGGGTAAGATACATTTGAGTGTGCACCGAAGTTGACGGGGCTCTTCTGCCTAGGGATACCAAGCGAGGAAGAGGAGAAGGTTATGTTTATCGATGAGGTGGAGATTACTGTCGAAGGAGGCCGTGGCGGAAACGGAGCGGTTAGCTTTCGCAGGGAGAAATATATACCGGCGGGAGGTCCCGACGGTGGCGACGGCGGCGATGGTGGGGACGTCTACCTTGTGGCCGATGAAAACCTGAATACCCTAGTGGACCTTCGTTACAAAAAGCGTTATCGGGCTGGAGACGGCGAACCGGGAACGGGGAAGAAGCAGTTTGGCAAGCGGGGCGAAGATCTAATAATCTACGTGCCCGTAGGCACGTTGGTATACGATGAAGTGAACCGGTTGCTGGGTGATCTGACCGAACACAATCAGAGTTTGCTGGTGGCCGCTGGAGGCCGCGGTGGCCGGGGCAATGCCCGTTTTACCACGCCCCAGAGGCAAGCTCCCAACTTCGCCGAAAAGGGAGAAAAGGGCCAGCTGGTGAATTTGCGTTTGGAACTGAAGCTTTTAGCCGATGTCGGCCTGATCGGTTACCCCAATGTGGGCAAGTCTACGTTGCTTTCCAGTATGTCCAACGCCAAACCCAAGATCGCTAACTATCCCTTTACCACCTTAGTTCCCAATTTGGGAGTGGTGTCGGTGGAGCCGGGGAAGAGCTTTGTGATGGCCGATTTACCCGGCTTGATTGAGGGAGCCGCGGAGGGTCTTGGTTTGGGGCATCAGTTTCTTAAGCACGTAGAGCGTACTCGGCTGTTGGTGCATGTGGTGGATCTGTCCGGCAGTGAAGGAAGGGACCCCGTGGACGATGTCCAGACCATTAATCGTGAGCTGGCGGCTTATAACCCCCACCTTGCACAGCTGCCACAGATCCTCTGTGCCAACAAGATCGACCTGTTGGGGGATCGGTGGGAGGAGGCCTTGGCCCGGTTGATGGAAAGACTCGGGGATGTGGAGGTGCTGCCCATTTCCGCGGCCACGGGTCAAGGGGTCCAAGAACTGAAATATCGGATCTACTCTGAACTGCAAAAGCTCAAAGCGCCCAAGGCAGTAGCCAGTACCGAGGAGATTTACGTCCATCGACCAAGAGCCCGCCGGCCATCGTTACAGGAGTTTACTGTGGTGAAGCGGGATGGGGCCTTTGTGGTGGAGGGCCCTGGAATTGAGCACTTCCTGGAGCGTGTGGACCTGGAAAACAAGGATGCCCTGCGCTATTTCTCCCGTCGATTGGAGCAGGCGGGGATCATCGCGGCGTTGAAAGAGGCCGGTGCCACCGATGGCGATACGGTGATTATTGGCGATTTTGAATTCGATTACGTGGAATAATGCCTTTTTGGAAGCGGTGAGGAGAACCATATGGCCAGGATTGTGGTGAAAGTGGGGACGAGCACCTTGACCCACGCCAACGGTAGGTTGGACTTCTTGCAGATGGAACGGTTGGTGCGCCAAATATCCGACTTGAGCAATATGGACCATGAGGTGGTCCTGGTCAGTTCTGGGGCAGTGGGGGCGGGAATGGGAAAGTTGGGCCTGAACCGACGGCCCGATTCCATCGCGGAAAAACAGGCGGTGGCCGCGGTGGGTCAGGGCTTGTTGATGCAGGTCTATGAGAAACTCTTCAGCGAGTACGGACAGACCACTGCCCAAGTGCTTTTGACCCGGGCGGATCTGATGGCCCGGGATCGTTATCTTAATGCCCGGCATGCTTTGCAGAAGTTATTGGATTTCCGTGTAATCCCAGTAATTAACGAAAATGACACGGTAGCGGTGGACGAACTGTGTTTTGGGGACAACGATTGCCTCTCCGCCTTGGTGGCGGCCTTGGTGGATGCGGATCGCCTGATCATCCTCTCCGACGTGGATGGGATGTATTCCAAGGATCCGCACCGGTTCCCCGATGCGGAGATTCTCTCCGAGGTGGCCACCATCGACGAGGCATTGTTCCAGGCCGCAGGGGGTAGCAGCAGTAAGGTGGGAACCGGTGGGATGATCACTAAGCTGCAGGCGGCCCAGACCGCGGTGGCCTGTGGGATTACGGTTCATTTGACCAACGGTAGGACCCCCGATGTATTGCGGCGGATCCTGGCGGGGGAGCGCGTTGGGACCACGTTTCTGCCCAGTACCCAACGGATTATGGGCAAGAAGAGGTGGTTGGCTTTCTACCAGGAACCCCAGGGTAAGGTCCGGGTGGACCAGGGAGCCCGGGAGGCCTTGCTGTGGCACGGGAAATCCCTGCTCCCCAGCGGAGTGGTGGGGGTGGAGGGAGAATTCGACCAGGGAGATTTGGTCCTTGTGGTGGATGAAGCAGACCGTGAGATTGGACGGGGTCTGGTGAATTATTCGGCTGCGGAAGTTGCCCGGATTATGGGCCTAAAGACCCACCAGTTGGGTACGGTATTGGAAGGGGCTTATTACGACGAAGTGATTCACCGGGACAATTTGGTGATCGTACCTGGTATTAATGGTGAGAGACATTCGTAAGGGGAGGCAGTCGCTATTGGCAGGTAATAGACTTGATGTAGGAATCCTGGGGATGGGGACCGTTGGGACCGGAGTTGCCCGACTACTGTTGGAGCAACGGGAGCTTTTGCGGTCCCGTACCGGTATAGATTACTGCCTGAAAGCCGCGGTAGACGTCCGGTGGGATCGGGTAGACCTAGATCTTGCGGGCGTGGTGTGTAGTGAGGATCCCGCGGTGATCCTGGAGGATCCGGAGATCAAAGTGGTGGTGGAGACCATCGGTGGTACTGGCGTGGCCTATGACCTGGTCCAACGGGCCATCCGGGCTGGAAAGCACGTGGTGACAGCTAACAAAGCTTTGATTGCCACCAAAGGGCGGGAACTGTTTAGATTAGCCCGCGCCCATCAGGTGGATCTACTCTTTGAGGCCAGTGTGGGGGGCGGCATTCCTATCATCAAAGGCTTGAAGGAAGGGCTGGTGGGCAACAAGATCCTCAGTATCGAAGGGATCCTAAACGGTACCTCCAATTATGTGCTTACCAAGATGTATGAGGATGGCATGGAGTTTGACGAGGCCTTGGGGGAGGCCCAGGCCAAGGGCTTTGCCGAGGCGGATCCCACGTTGGATATCAGTGGTTATGATGCGGCACATAAGTTGGCCATCTTGGCCTCCATTGTTTCCTCCACGGTGGTGGATTTCGAGAAGATCCACGTGGAGGGGATTACGGAGATCACGAAGATGGACATCGATTTTGCCAGGAATTTCGGCTATGTCATCAAGTTGCTGGCCATCATTAAGAATACCGCTGAGGGTCTGGATTTGCGGGTTCATCCCACCTTGGTGCCCAAAAGCCATCTGTTGGCCTCGGTTAATTATGAATTGAATGCGGTCTCTGTGACAGGGGACTTTGTGGGCAATACGGTGTTTTACGGTCCCGGCGCGGGCCAGCGACCCACCGCCAGTGCCGTGGTGAGTGACATTGTGGATCTCTCTCGGGATCTGCTCTTAAGAAATGGTGTGGGCTATTGTAACCGTACCATCGACCCTTGTGAAGAGCCGAAACTGGTGCCATTGGATCAAGTCTCCAATCGTTTTTATATCCGATTCTTCGCCTATGATGCACCGGGGATCCTGGCCCAGGTGGGTTCCATCCTGGGGAAATTGGATATCAGCATTGCCTCGGTACTGCAGATGGAGATTCATGGAAAAGACAATTATGTCCCCCTTGTGATCATTACGCACCTGGCTAAGGAAGCGGCGATGAAGGAAGCTATGGAAGAGCTAGCCCAGCAGGATTATGTGCGGGGCAAGCCGTTATGTTTACGACTGCATCGTTAACAGGAAAGGGGCACTTTGTTGGTGGTAAATGAGTTCTTGCTTCAACGCGCAAAACAAAAGACGAAGATCATCTGTACCCTCGGCCCGGCTTCGGAGGACTACGAAATCATTCGTGATTTGATCCGATATGGAGTAAACGTGGTGCGTTTGAATCTGTCCCATGGGACCCATGAAGAACACCGGGCCCGGGTGGCCCATGTGCGCCAGGCCGCGGAAGAACTGAACCTTCATGTGGGCATCATGTTTGATATCCAGGGTCCGAAGATCCGGACCGGAGATGTGATTGAGCCCATCATCCTCGGCAAGGGGCAGACCTTTCGATTGACTCCCGAGCCCATCATGGGTACCAGTGCCCGGGTCTCGGTACCCTATCCCCATCTGTTGCGGGATGTGAAGCCTGGCACCGTCATTTTCATCGATGATGGCCTGATTGAGCTGCGGGTGCAGGAGGTAGCCGAAGGGGAGTTGGTGTGCCAAGTTACCAACGGCGGTATTCTAAAGAGCCGACAGGGGGTGACCCTCCAGGGCATTCCGGTGGATCTACCGTCCATCACTGAGCGAGATATCGAGGATATTCGCTTTGCCTGTGAACAGGATGTGGAGTTCATTGCCCTTTCCTTCACCCGGCAGGCCAAGGACATCCTCGAGGTGCGCAAGATGCTGGATGAGTTGGGCGCAGATATTGATATCATTGCCAAGATTGAAAACATGCAGGGGATCGAGAATATTGAGGAGATTATCGATGCCGCCGACGGTGTCATGGTGGCCCGGGGCGACATGGGTATTGAGCTGCCCACTGAAGAGGTACCCCTGTACCAGAAGTTGATCATCCGTCGCTGCAATGAGAAGGGCAAACCGGTGATCACCGCTACCCAGATGCTGGATTCCATGGTGCGCAATCCCCGGCCTACCCGGGCCGAGGTGGCCGACGTGGCCAATGCCATCTTCGATGGCACCGACGCGGTAATGTTGTCCGGCGAGACCGCGGTGGGCAAGTACCCGGTGGAGGCAGTACAGGTGATGCGTTCCATTGCTGATCGGGCCGATGATGCGGTGCCCAACCAGGAGATCTTACAGAGGGTGGCGGCCCAGACGGTGCCCAACATTGCCGATGCCATTTGTCATGCCACCTGTGTGACGGCCCACGAGCTAGGTTTAAAGGCCATTGTTTCCTCTACCCGTTCGGGTAGTACCGCCCGGAAGATTGCTCGCTTTCGGCCCAGTACTCCCATCGTGGCCACGACCCCTTCGGAGAAGGTGGCCCGGAAGCTTTCCTTGGTCTGGGGGATCTTCCCCACGATCGTGGATTTTGCCCAGGATACCGATACCGTCATCGAACTCAGTGCCGAATGTACAAGGAGGCTGGGAATTGCTTCCAGTGGAGATTATGTGGTCATCACCGCCGGTGTAGGGGGGAGCACCCCGGTGAGTACCAATTTCCTCAAGGTACACCAATTGGAATCAAAGGGAGATGCGTATTCTGTGTAATAGGTCGTGCAGCTGTTCAAAACCGAGGCCTACCCCGAACCAGAGGGGGGCATAATCCAGGCGGATGGTGCCTCCCCAGGCGGCTAAGGGTGTGCCGGTGTAATCCCAGGGACAGCTGCCGATGATCATCTTCAAAAGGGTGCCGGTGCCCCTTCGATTCCGAAAATCAGGCTCGTCCACACTAGCCCCCGGAAAAACCAAGGCAGAGGGCGGATCCGTTCGTGGAT
The DNA here is from genome assembly GCA_012839765.1 of Bacillota bacterium. Taxonomy (NCBI): domain Bacteria; kingdom Bacillati; phylum Bacillota; species Bacillota bacterium. Next base: position 2,679 of record DUMW01000038.1, on the reverse strand, counting down.
AGGCTCCAGTAGGATGCCACAGCCGTAGATGGGTAGCATCCACAGGTAAGTCTGTCCCACCAGGCGCCATTCTCCCCGCAAGATGGAGCCCAACCCCGTCCAGATTATCTCCATTAGCCAACCGATCATCCCGTAGGTCAAGAATCTGTAGATCATGGGTTTAGTATGGGTTAGAGCCTGGGTTAACTCCCTGAAAGAAAACGGTACCCTTGGTGGGGCGGCCCCAGCGGTGGCGGAAAGAGAAATTGGAAGGACTTCGTAAAGATCGAGGGGCGTCAGAGTCTCTGACGCCCCTCGACTTCCTGGTTAGGGTATGCAGATTACTTGCCCTGGGAAGATCAAGTTGGGATTGGTAATCTGCGGGTTAATGGCCAAAATGGCATTGACCGTGGTGCCGAAGCGTTGGGCGATGAAGAACAACGTGTCTCCTGGCTGCACCGTATACCGGAACGAGCCTGGGGGACAAGTGGGTGGTGGCGGTGGTGGTGGCTGCTGTGCTCCCGGCACACAGATTACCTGCCCTGGGAAGATCAGGTTGGGATTGGTAATCTGCGGGTTAATGGCCAAAATGGCATTGACCGTGGTGCCAAAGCGCTGGGCGATGAAGAATAACGTGTCTCCTGGCTGCACCGTGTACCGGAACGAGCCTGGCGGACAAGTGGGTGGTGGCGGTGGCGGTTGCTGGCTGGGCACACAGATTACTTGCCCTGGGAAGATCAAGTTGGGATTGGTAATCTGCGGGTTAATGGCCAAAATGGCATTGACCGTGGTGCCGAAGCGTTGGGCGATGAAGAATAACGTGTCTCCCGGCTGCACCGTATACCGGAATGAGCCTGGCGGACAAGTGGGCGGTGGCGGTGGCGGTTGCTGGCTGGGGATGCAGATTACTTGCCCGGGGAAGATCAGGTCGGGGTTGGTAATCTGGGGGTTGACGGCCAAGATGGCGTTGACGGTGGTGCCGAAGCGCTGGGCGATGAAAAACAGAGTGTCCCCTGGTACCACCGTGTAGGCGAAAGTACCGACGGGACACGTGTGCTGTGGAGCTACTGGTTCCGTTGTTTGGGAGTAGTCTTGGACGGCAGGCCAGGGAAACTCGGCATAGGTAGCATACCCATATACCGGATCATAGTCGTAGGGGTTATAGGTCATGCATTTCCCTTCCTTCCGAAACATGATTAATGGCTTTTTCGCTATATGATATTGCTCAATACGCGAAAGTGTGAAGGAAGGTCTCGGGAAATCCAAAGGGCCTACCAGTTGCGGTCGTTGTAGTCGCCGTCCCAGTAGTTGTTACCATCGGGATCCGCCAGGATCTGTTGGATGTAGGTAATATGGTGCTCCGGTGCCTTCATGGCGATGAGCCCGGCTAGTTGCACCTCCAGTGCTTCCAGTTCCGCCTCTTTCCCGAAAAAGGTGCGCTGTTCTAGGTATTGAACCACATGGACCGTATCGTGAAGAATGATGGAAGCAAGCCAGTAGGGATCCGTGTTCTGGGAGGCGGGCCCGATCACGAAGGTGCGGGTCCAGACCTCTGCTCCCGAATGCTCTCCCGCTTGGATCTTGTTCAAGGTTTGGTTGACCAGGGCAAAATGCTCATAACTGGTTTCATATAGTAGTCGCAAGCTTTCCCGGACCTTCTCTTGGAACGTTTGGGGCCCTACGATCTGCACATCCAGGGTGAAGGGAGGTTGCTGTTCCTCAGGTTCCACAGATTCTTCCAGGGTCAGGATTTCCTGGGCGATGATCTGCCACTGACCCACGTATTTCAGGGTCAACCGTTCTGTCTTCCAGGTGGTCAGAAAGAGTTGTGGACCTTGGGCTACGGAATGGGTGCTGATGGTGGCCAGGACCAGGTCCGGCGCTATGTTTTGTACCTCTACCAGATCGACTTCATAGACTAAGTATACATACTGTTCGTAAAAGGCGGCCAAGTGTGTCCAAAGGTCGAGGCGGGTGATCTGCTCCCCGGTGGTGTTGGTGAAGGGGTCGGCAAACAAACCCACGATGGTTTCCAGATCGCCCTGCAGGTGGCCCTCCCGAAGGATGATGATGGTACCGATGATCCCGGTGTCCACCCCCACGGGGGCGGTGCAGGCAGCCAAGTAGAAAAGAGATAAACTGACAAGCAGCAATTTCTTCACATAAATCCCCCCTATTATGGAGATATTTCGGTTTATTGTCATCCACTACCTTGTGGAAATTAGCGGTAGCGGACACAGGCCCTGGGCAGATTACATAGACTAAGTAAAGAACAGCAGAAAATGGGGGGATTATGATGTGGCGGTACCAACAAGTTCCATACCATAGTTATGCCCGGCCCTGGGCCTATCGGGGATATCCGTATCCTTGCGGCTGTCCAGAAGTAAAAGGCCCTCCTTCTCCCTACTCCTCGGCCCTAGAGGCCTTGCGGGCCCATGAGGCGGCCCTGTTGGAAGGATTAAAGGCGGTGCGGGCGGCCATTGAGGAAATGGAGGCCTTACAGGAAGAACCTAAGGATAAGCCGGAGGAATCTGCACCTGCCAAGGATTGACTTCTAGAGAAGGAGTGGGTACAATCCCATCTTTTGCAGTTATAGTCAGAAACAGAGGTCTCAAACCCTTGGTACGAAAGGGTTTGCAGACCTCTGGCCATGTCGGCGTTATGTAGGGGAAAATGTCATTTTTTTACCTCGCCCAGAAT
>DUMW01000037.1 GCA_012839765.1 Bacillota bacterium | reverse complement strand
TCTTTGTCTGGTCCTAGCAGGAAAGTGGGAGGTAAGGGCGAATATGTACAGGGCAGATTTCAAACATAGCACCTGCAGTGGGTGAAGAGGGAGGAAATAGTGTGAAGGTACGAATTGATGAGGATCTGTGCACTGGTTGCGGGCTCTGCGAAGATACTTGTCCCGAGGTATTTGAACTGGACTTGGATGAAGATGTGGCGAAGGTCATCGTTGATGAGGTTCCCGAGGAGTACGAGCAGGATTGCCAAGATGCCGCAGAGAGCTGTCCTGTAGGGTGCATCGAGGTTATTGACTAAAGAGGAAAGGGCACTTTTTGGTGCCCTTTCGAAGAATAGGTGCAACAGTCTTTCCTGTGATGACCTCTAGGGTGTCTCTCCGTTGTTTTAAGCCCACCAGTCTTTTGCCGCTCGTTGCTTCAGACCATCAAAGAAGGCTCTATTGTCAATCTGCTTCCGATTTGTTTTCGCTTCCCTTGTCAATGGACGGTTCTTCCGGCTGAGACCAATCCACAAGCCAGGGTTTGCGCCGGCGAAACGGCATTTTGAATTTGTTTTCTAGAACCCCGCGTTTTTCCAAACTGATCATGCAGGCCCGTACGCAGCCGCGGCCACCACAGACTGCTTGACCGGTGTTATACAGATTATTGGGTTTCTTGTAGAAGGGTGAGATGGGACTGGGTATGGTACCTTCTTTCCATGTTTCTATATACCTACCGTCTCCCTTCATCCCGCCCCGGAAAGCTAGATCGCAGGCAGCGCAGTCTAGCTCTCCCCACTCTACCATGTTGCCAGCCAGTTCGACCTTTACGGTCTTTGTGGCACTGATGGCAGAACCGGGACACTCCCGGACACAGGCCATGCAGCGATTGCAAAGCTGTGGTCCCTGGTAGATGGGATCTGGTTCTAGCTCTGCCTCGGTGAGGACCACACCCAGGCGTTGCCGGGGACCGAATTGTGGTGTCAGAAAGACCTTGCTGTACCCGATTTCGCCCAATCCAGCCAAGTACGCGGCGATGCGCAAATGGATCATCACATCGGGATGGGCTCGGCCTGGGGCCACAGGACGACTGAAGTTTCGTTTGAGATTTCCTACGTTGTCGATGGCCTGCCAGTCGCTTTGATGTCCGATGGGAATCGCTTCATAGCCGTGGTCCTCGATGAAACGACTTAAGTTGATCACCGTGAGGGGCATGTACAGATAGGTGATCCCGCCATAACCCATGGAAGAATAATTGCTAAAGAAGGTTCCCTCTTCAATTCCCCGTAGGCTACCGCGCATGACGCGAAAAGCCATCACGATTACAGAACGGGCCTCGGGCATGATCTGTTTGGGATCCATTTGCAGAGGCGCTCCCTCGAAGCGTTCGATGGGTGCGATCCCCACTAAGTCTGCACCGAAGCTTTTGGCACGTTTCTTTACTTCTTCGGCTGTGAGCATTCTTGTCATCCTTTCTTCTATCCTTTTCAATAACCTTCCATCTTTACCAACACCTGCTCCAATACCTGGGGACAAAAGCCACAGGTGTGACAATTATGTCCGCAGGTTGTTGTCCGCTGAAACCAATCCTCAGGGAATCGCTTGTTGTCCAGGATGTAAGGGGCAAAGGCAGGCGAGAAGCCGGGTTCTAGTAGGTCGAGTAAGTTTCCGTAATACTGTCCTTCTAGGTATGCTTCGATGACTGCCCTGGGTTGGGCATGCATGCGAGTTGCTAGTTTAACTACGGGAAACAACTCCTCGTATTGATGTAGGTCTTCGGGCCTGATCCAACTGCCTTGTAACACAGCAGACCACTTGCTAGGATCTTGGAAATTGTGCCAGCACACATGGGGCGTCCATCCGGCGATGTTTCGCATTTCATCGATTTCTCGCTCATGGGCCACCATGTTGTCATGGAAAGTCTGACCAGGACAAGTGTATAAGCAACCGCTGTTGGCTAAAAGATAGAGTTTCTTTTCCTTTTCATCGGCCCAGTTCTTAAGCTGCTTAAGCCGGGCAAAATCCCGGTTGTACTCCCGCTGCACATAGTAGCCATCGAAATACTCCGCAACGTATTGCATAGCCTGGATTGTGCCCAGACGCATGTTAACCGAGGCCCGAACCTCAATCTCGGGGAATTCGTTCTTGATGATGTAGGCAATGGCCAGGGATGTGGTGGTAACCGTCTCCACTCCGCCCACTATTTTGTCCAGATGCTCCAAAATAGAGATTACTTCGTGGGCCAAGTATTCGCTCACCGCCAAGCCACCGTAACAATTAGCGTTGAAGAGTAGGTCCAGCCGTACCCCCAGGTTTCGTAGGGCACGCAAGTCACTTTCTAGGCGGGCCTAGGCCTCCCAATTGGTATAACCCCGGCGGATGTTCAAGGATGCCCGCCCCGAGGCCTGGTTGATCCAAGGGAAGTAGACCTCGTAGATTCGGTGATGATGCTCCTTGACGATGTCGACGATGGAGTCTTCTTCCCCTTCCGGCAGCTGGTATCCCACCATCAGTTTCATTTTTCACCCACCCTATATTTCTAGGCATTGTTCTGTACTTCCAGGTGCTTTCCCTGTAAATCCATCCCTGGGAGGGTTTCCCTTACACACCAATTCGAGGCAAACCTTCATTATCTATGATAGACCTTTCCCCCGGGCAAATCCATTCACATTTCACACCCTATTTGTCTTTTTTGACGATGAAAACGTACAGCTATGAAAAACTGCCGCAGTAGATGTATACTAAATAATAGAAGTATTAGGGAGGTCGGGGCAGCATGAACGAGGCACAAAGCAGGGACTTTGATTTGACCGTTACGCAGATCCGTTATGTAATTCACAGGGAAACCAAACCTTCCTGGAACCTAGACTCCGGTAGAAATGATTACTTCATTATGGCCTACTGCTTAACAGGCGATGCTACCTACGAATTCAAGCAAGAAAGGCACCGTATCAAGAAGGGGGACCTTTTGTTTTTGCCCAAGTATTTCCCCCGGAAGGCCAGCACCATTCCCCACGCTCCTTGGACCTTTTACTCTGTTGCCTTTGAACTTCAGTTTCTTTCTAAGGGCAGTGAGGAATCTTTGTTGGCCTGCCCCAACAGTGCCAGCTTTCCCGAACTGTTTACCCACTTTGCTCAGTTGTACCGTAGCTGGTCGGAAAAGCGCCCGGGCTATCTGACCCAGTGCCGCGGCATCCTTTTGGATGTGCTCTATCGTCTGTATGTCCGAAGCCAGAGGTTTTCCCTTCCCTACAAGAAGGAAATAGACAAGTGTCTTCAGCTGATTCACGCCAATTATCAGCATACTTACAGTTCTTCGGAACTAGCTGATCTCGTGGGGGTTAGCTCCTCCTATTTTCGCTACCTGTTCAAGCAAAGCACCGGCATGTCTCCGTTGCAATACCAGAACCGAGTTAGGATCGATAAGGCTAAAGATCTGTTGCTCAGTGGGGAGTGCAATGTCACCGAAGCGGCGGAAGCAGTTGGATTTGGTAACATATATTACTTTAGTCGCCTTTTCAAAAAGCTTACGGGTTTGTCTCCATCCCAATACGCTAGGGCGAGGCAGGGGGATTTTCATGCCCCACCAGGGTCATCCCTGACGCCGTAGGTTGCGTGGGGCTTCGGTTTTATCCAGAATGCCCTCAGCATATTGTCGAGTTTTTGTTGTGGCAATCGTCCACAGGGGTGTTTCCCCTAGGACGAAAGGGGACAGAAAATGGTTGTGACCTCAGTTAATGGATAATATCACACTTATCGCTTGCACAGTATTAGCCATTACTAAGGAATAAAGGATTGGGAAAATTACCAAGATGGTCCTCGGGCAGGGATCCCTAGATTGACGTCGAACATTATACTTCCCAGTCTGTATAAATATTGTCCATAAGTTGTCCACAGACTGTGTAAAATTTGTGGATAACTTCGTGGATAACTTCTGAAGCCTAACGGTGCTGGCGGTTTAGTGATTGGAGTTTTCCACAGGGTATTGTGAAAGGGAAGAACAGATGCAGATTGAGATTCGCGGTGTAGAGAAGCTGAGCTTTCGCGAGCGACAGGTGGTCGCGCTGAAAGAAATGGGTTATTCCAACGATGAGGTGGCCCAAAGATTGGGGATAAGTAAGGGATCTGTAGCCACTTTGTATAACCGGGCGAAGGTGAAGGGTTATCAAGTAGTGATTGTGCTCGCGGGGGATCCCTTGGGGATCTTGGGCGATGTACCGGAGGAGGATCCGTCCAAGGAAGATTGATGTGTGGAAAGGGAGAAAACTGCCCATACTAATCAAGTAATCCTGACACATAGGTGTAGAGGAGAGGTTAGTATGGGCCGAACGGCTGCGCTGACGTCCCACGATGTCTTGGCGTCGGAAGTTGAGACGTGTCTGCGGGAAATGGTCCACTCCGAAAGTGAGACGATGACTCGGTTGACTACTCACCTTTTAAATTCCGGCAAACGGCTTCGCCCGAGGTTGGTTTTGTTATGTGCCGAACTATTCTATCCGCCGGACCGGGCCGCGGTGGAGGTGGCGGCCAGTGTAGAGTTGATCCACATGGCGTCCCTAATCCATGACGATGTCATTGACCAGGCGGAAACGCGCCGGGATCGCCCCAGCGTCAATGCGCTGTGGGGCAACCACTTGGCGGTATTGGCCGGAGACTTCCTCTTCAGCCGGGCCTATCAGCTCCTTACTAGACATGTGGTCTACGGTGTGGTTCCTGTGGTTACCGGAGCTGTGGCGGACATGTGTATCGGTGAGATGGAACAGGCTGCCAGTTTATATGACGTGAATCAGACCGAGGAGATGTATTATCGTAGGATTTTTGGTAAAACGGCTTCGCTGATTAAGGCGGCATGTAAGGTGGGGGCCTTGGTGGGCCAGGGCCCTGAGTCCTTGGTGGAGACCGTGGCCCGTTTTGGCGAGGAGCTTGGCTATGCCTTTCAGATCCTTGACGACATAAACGATTTCATCCCCCAGGCCGGTACAGGTAAACCCGTGGGTTTGGACCTGATCCAAGGCATCATCACGTTGCCCATGATCCTACTTCTTCAGGATGCTTCCGTCGGGGATCATCTCAGAAAGACGATCTCTCAGGGCGATCTAGACGAAACTACCTGGGAGGAAGCCTGTAGGCTACTCCGGGAGACTGGTGCGCTGGCTAAGGCCAAAGGCAGAGCTTACAGGCATGTGGCTATGGCCAAAAGAGCCCTACAGCCCTTACCCGATTCACCGGCGAAGAGGAACCTGTTAGCGATGGCTGATCAACTACTGGCGCGGAGTTGGTAGTCGATGATCCGCAGGATGATTCTGATTCTTGTAATAGTCCTTGTCTTGGTGTACCTGGGAACTCGACCACCGAAGCCTTTGGATGCATCTCCCCATATCATTGTCGATAAGGCTCGAAACCGACTCTATTACTTCAACCAAGGTCAATTGCTTCATGAGTTCCCTGTGGCTACGGGTAGTTCCGCAAACCTTACCCCCGAAGGGAGTTTTGTAATCGCAGAGAAAGTGGTTATTGGCGAGGAAGACAGCATCTTCGGCTCCCATTGGCTGGGCCTTGCCTTGCCCGACGGTACCGATACCCAATATGGGATCCACGGGACCAACGAGCCCTCCACCATTGGCACCTTTGCCTCTAAGGGCTGTGTTAGAATGTACAATCATCATGTGGAGTTCCTGTACAATCTCGTAGATGTTGGTACCGCCGTTGAGATTTACCGGGGTCCCTTCTACACCGTCCGGCTGTGGCTGGCAAGGCGGAAAGGGAGTGAAGGCGGTGCAACGATTGCTCCTCTTTACCCCCTACTATCTCAATAGATACATCCAGTATGTAATGCCCCGGGTAAGGGCAGAACTGGAGGGTTGGCTTCAGACCCTGACCCACTGCCCGGCTCAAGAGTTGGCCCACCAGGCGCGACAGAGTATCGCTTTGAAAGAATTCCATTGCCTCGGCGGAGCGGCCTACACCTTGGGGTTATCTTCCGACGAGGAACCGTTACTACGGGCCATCGTCTCCCTACAGACAATTAGTGATTACCTGGACAATCTCTGTGACCGGATGGGTTTCGGGGACGAACAGGCCTTTCGAAATCTGCACCAGGCGATGCTGGACGCGGTGGGGGAGACCGGTAATAACAGCGATTACTACCAACTCTATCCTTACAAAGACGATGGTGGCTACTTACGGGATCTGGCGGAAACATGTCTTTCATCCCTGAGGGAGTTGCCCGGCTTTCCCTCGGTCCAGCCCTACCTCAGTGTACTAACCCGCCGGTATATCGACCTCCAGGCCTATAAACACATGGACCACAACCGGGAGGGGGCCTTGATTCGATGGTTCAAGGCCTATCAGCCTAGGTTTCCCCACTTGGCTTGGTGGGAATTCGCCGCGGCTTGCGGTTCCACCTTAGCGGTCTTTGCCCTGTTGCGGGCCGCGGCCCAGGGTGAGGTGGACGCAGCGTATGCCCAGCGGTTAACCAACAGTTATTTCCCCTGGATTTGTGGCCTCCATATCCTCCTGGATTATTTTATCGACTTGGAGGAGGACCGGCAGCACCGAGATCTAAATCTGGTTTCCTATTACAGTTCTTTAGAGGTGCTCACTGTTCGACTCAGTTGGTTTGCAAAGAATAGTATCGAGGCGGCCTTGGGGCTGCCCGAAGCCCAGTTTCACCTGTTGATCGTCCGGGGTCTTTTGGCCATGTACCTGTCGGATCCCAAGGTGGATGCCCAGGGTTTCGGTGAGATCAGGGATACCCTTCTGTCCTGTGGGGGACGAGTTAGCGGCTGGATGTATCGAGTCTGTTGCCTTTTGCGGCGGTCCGGTCTACTGTGATTTCGGTGTGCGCAGAGTTTGACCGTACTTCGCGAAAGCTGTACAATAGGACTAATGGACGGAGTAATTCTCGATTTGCTGGCGGACTACGGAGGGTCACAGATGAAACATGCCTTAGCATACGCGGTATTGACAGGGCTGGCCATTGGATTCCTGGTTCTTGCCTTCGTCCAGCAGCAAGATTTTTTGCACAGGATACATAACCTCGAAGAACAGCTGAACCGCCTTGTCAAGACCACGGAGACCCTGAAGGAAGAAAACCGGGTCTTGAAGAGTGAGTTGGAGGCCATGGGTCTGGTGCCCATGACCCTCTACTTTATTCGCCCTACCCCCACCGACTTCCTATTGGAACCGGTGGTAAGACAAGTTCCCAAGGCCCAGTGTACCCCCCAGTATGCGGTGGAGGAGCTTCTCAGAGGGCCTGAACCCAGTGGGGATCTGCTGCGGGTGATGCCCGAAGGCACCAAACTTCGACGTTTATACATTGAAGGTAATACGGCCTTTGTGGATCTGAGTAGAGAAATGGTAGAAAACTTTCACGGCGGTGCCCGCCTGGAGCAGATGATGTTGATGGCCCTTGTGAACACCCTCACGGAGTTTGCACAGATCCAGCGGGTCCAACTGTTGGTGGAGGGGAACATTGTGGAGACCATCGGGGGACACATGGCTGTCTACCAGCCCTTGCGCCGGGATGAGAATATCATTTTAAGATGACGGTAGTTGTTCAGGAGGATGTTTAGATGGATGCTACAAAGAAGCAAGAAGCACAGATAGTTGAATGTATTCGGCAGGCCTTAGCGACCCTGGGACTGTCCACCGAAGAGGTGGCGATTAACCTGGAGGTCCCCGCGGATAAACAGTTCGGAGACTACGCCACCAATGTGGCCATGACCCTGGCCCGGACCGCCAAGATGGTGCCGCGGCAGTTGGCGGAGCGCATCTGTGGAGAGATTAATATAGAAGGAACCAATATTCGGCGGGTGGAAGTGGCCGGTCCAGGCTTCATCAATTTCTACTTGAAGCCCAGTTGGTTACACCAAGTGTTGAGGGATATTCTCTTCGCTGGCCCGACCTATGGCAACAGCAACATCGGAGCCAACCAGCGGGTTTTGTTAGAGTTTGTCAGTGCCAACCCCACCGGACCCATGAATGTGGTTAATGCCCGCGCTGCGGCGGTGGGTGATTGCTTAGCTAACATCATGGCTAAGGCCGGCTATGAGGTTGCCCGGGAGTATTACGTTAACGATGCGGGTAACCAAGCGGATCGTTTTGCCCTGTCTTTGGAGGTTCGTTTTCGTCAGCTTTTGGGGGAGGACATCCCCTTCATTGAAGATGGATATCCGGGTGAGTATGTGATCGAGCTGGCTAAGCAGATTAGGGATGAGCATCCTGAGCTTGTGGAGATGGAGGCAGAGGACCGCATCGCCTGGTTCAAGATCCACGGTGTAGATTACATGGTGGAGGCCCAGAAACAGGATCTGTCGGACTTTGGTGTCGATTTCGACCGTTGGTTCCGGGAAAGGGATCTCCATACCGCCGGAAAGGTGAGCGCCGTGATCGAGGAGTTGGAGAAACGGGGGGTGACCTATAGAGAGGAAGGTGCCCTTTGGTTCCGGTCCACCGATTTCGGTGATGACAAGGACCGGGTGGTTGTGCGGGCCGACGGGACACCTACCTACCTGGCGGCAGACATTGCCTATCATCTGGATAAGTTCCATCGGGGTTACACCCGCCTGATTGATATCTGGGGCCCCGATCACCATGGCTATATTGCCCGGACCAAGGCGGCCGTGCAGGCTTTGGGTTACGCTGAGGAGGACTTGGAGATCATTATCCTCCAGCTGGTGCGGCTGATGCGAGGCGGAGAGCAGGTGCGGATGTCAAAGCGGGCCGGGGAGTTTGTGACCATGCAGGAACTACTGGAGGAAGTGGGCAAGGATGCGGCCCGGTATTTCTTCATCATGCGCAGTCCCACCAGTCACCTGGACTTTGATCTGGACCTGGCGAAGGAACAGAGCCAGAATAACCCCGTGTATTACGTCCAGTATGCCCATGCCCGGATCTGCAGTATTCTGCGAGAGGCTACCCAGTTGCCCGACGGGGATTTGGCCATGGAGGAGGATGCCCTGTCCACCGAATATGAGGTGGAGCTTATGAAGAAACTAGCCCAGTACCCGGTGGAGATCGAGATGGCGGCAGAGCGAAGGGAACCCCATCGTCTGCCACGATACGCCCACGAGGTTGCGGCGTTGTTTCATAGTTTTTACACCCATTGCCGAGTCTTGGGTGACCCCCAGGAACAGCCCCGACTCCTATTGGTGATGGCAGTTAAAGAGGTCCTGGCTAACGCCCTTGGGGTGATGGGGATCTCGGCACCGACCTCAATGTAGTGAAGGGAGCTTGTCATGTTTGGACCATCGCTTAAAATAGCCGGGGCGATCTTCAAGGAAGGTCTGAAACTGATCTATGAATACATCGGGACCGTGATCTTGATCAGTATTCTGTGGTTCACCATTGGTTTCGCCCCAATGATTTTTGTCACCGTTACTGGCCTAGGTCGGATCCCCTTGGTGTTCATTCTGGCTATTTTGGCCACCTTCTTTACCCTGGGACCGTCCACCGCCGGGGTTCATGAGACCCTGGCCCTGATCTTGAACCGGGAGCTTTTTAGCTTTACCGATTTCTTCAGCGGTTTTCGGAAACACTACTGGCGGTCCGTGGGATTGATGACACTGAACATCGTGGTCTGGGGGATCCTAATCTTAAACATGTACTTCTATCTCACCATGTTTAAGGCCCCGGTGCTGGTGATTATCGCCACGGTGAGCTTGACTTTTTACATGCTGGTGTTTTGGGCGCTGATGAACGTCTGGTTCTTCCCGTTGCTGGTGCAAAGGCCTAGGAAGGTGACGGCTATTCTGAAACAGGCAGCTTTGCTCGCCTTGGATAATCTTGTGGTTAGCTGGATGATTACTCTGATGTCGGTGCTGGTCTTGGTGGTCAGCTTCTTTTTGCGGGTGGGTCTTGTCTTGTTTCTCATTGGCGGGATCGCCACCTTTCAAGACCTTGGTTTCTTAAAGATTCTGGACCGGTACAAGGCGATGGAAGAGGCTAAAGAAGCCCAAAAGAAGAACGAACTCCTATCCCAGAATAAGGAAGACAAGGGCAAGGAAGAATAACTTCCTTGCCCTTGTTTAGGTAAAGGGTAAACTGATATAATTGCACAGGGCATATGCTTGTCTTGCTCCAAAAGCTACTGGCAAACTGTGGGAGGAGCACTAATGGCTAAGTATATTTTTGTGACTGGCGGTGTGGTTTCCAGTTTAGGTAAGGGACTTACGGTGGCGTCCCTGGGGAAACTGTTGGAAAGCCGTGGAATTAGGGTCAACGTCTTAAAGCTTGATCCCTACATCAACGTGGACCCCGGGACCATGAGTCCTTTTCAACATGGCGAAGTGTTTGTTACCGAAGATGGTGCGGAAAGCGATTTAGATTTGGGGCACTATGAGCGGTTCATGGACAAGAACTTGACCCGGCACTCCAACGTCACCACGGGTCGGATCTATTGGTCGATTATAAACAAAGAACGTAACGGAGAGTTTCTAGGGAAGACTGTCCAAGTCATCCCCCACGTTACCAACGAGATCAAAAGCCGGATCACCGCTTTGGCCACCGATGATGTGGACGTGGTCATCGTGGAGATCGGAGGAACCGTTGGGGACATCGAAAGCTTGCCCTTCTTAGAGTCTATCCGACAGATGAAAAACGACGTGGGTAGGGACTCCTGTCTTTACATCCATGTTACCTTGTTGCCGTATTTGGAATCAGCCCAGGAACTAAAAACTAAGCCTACCCAACACAGTGTGAAGGAACTGCGTAGTATCGGAATTCAACCCGATATCATTGTCTGCCGGTCGGAGCATGTGATTAATCAGGACGTTAAAGAAAAGATCGCTCTGTTTTGTGATATCCCCGTGGAAGGGGTAATTTCCAATCCTAACGTCCGTAGTATCTATGAAGTTCCCTTGATCTTTAGGGAACAGGGGCTTGATACTCTGGTGGTGAAGTTACTGGGCTTACCCGCAGGCGAAAGCGATATGAGCGATTGGATCAAGATTGTGGAGGACATCAACAATCCCGAGGGCACCATTAAGGTAGGACTGGTTGGGAAATACGTTTCACTACCCGATGCCTACCTTAGTGTGGTGGAGTCCCTGCGCCATGCGGGGATTGCCTATAAACGCGATGTGGAGATCGAATGGATCAATGCCGAGTCCGTGACCCGACAGACCGCGGAAGAGCTTTTGGGCGGTCTTGATGCCATTATTGTCCCTTCGGGGTTTGGCTGCCGGGGTGTAGAAGGGAAGATCGAGGCGGTCCGCTATGCCCGGATCAACAAAGTGCCTTTCTTGGGCATTTGCCTGGGCATGCATTGTGCTGTGGTGGAGTTTGCCCGGAATGTGTGCAATCTGTCCGATGCCAATAGCTCTGAATATGATCAGAATACGAAGCACCCGGTGGTGGACAAGTCCCCCGACCAAAGGAATGTGCAACAGCTAGGAGGCACCATGTGCTTGGGCAATTGGCCCATTGATTTGACACCGGGCTCCCTGGCTATGAAGGCCTACGGCACCCCGCAGATTAGGGAGCGACATCGCTACCGGCAGCAGGTCAATTGGCAGTACAAGGACTTACTGGAACAGCACGGCATGTCGGTGACGGGCGTGGCCGCGGATGAGGAGCTTATCGAGATTGTGGAGTTGAAGGAACATCCCTGGTTTGTGGCCTGTCAGTTCCACCCGGAGTTTAAGTCTAGGCCCAATCGACCCCATCCACTCTTTAAGGGTCTTTTAGAGGCGGCCCTGAAGAAGCGTGGTGAAGGCTAAGGGGTTATCATTTTGGGATTTTTGGGGAATATTATATCACCGAAGCGGGTTTTCCCAGTATACTGATCTTGGGGACAGGAGACTTTCGACCTTTGTCGCCTGGGGTGAACCTGGTACATGTTTCTAGGTTTTACTGCAGTGTGAGGTGAAGTGGCCCTGTAGCGCGTTTTTTCGTTGACCTTTAGCGCTATTGGCCGGTTGGAAGCCCAATCTGATATCTGCTATAATAGTCATACCGGAAGTGAGGAGACCGGGTAAATCGAACCGAGGGGTGAGGGCAGATGATCAGGATGAAGGTCAAAGTAGTGGGAGTTGACCAAAGGTCGATGTTACCGGTTGTAGTGATCACTGACACCCAAGAGCGGGGTTTCATTCCCATCGTCATTGGACCGGCTGAGGCCAACGCGATCACAATCCAATTGGAAGGAATCCAACCCCCAAGACCGATTACTCATGACCTGATAGCATCGATGCTCGAAGCTTTAGGTGCAAAGATCGTCAAGGTGGTCATCACCGATCTGCGTGATGAGACCTATTATGCTAGAATATACATTGAGACAGACAAGGGTCAAATCGATGTTGATGCACGGCCAAGCGATGCGATCGCCTTGGCGTTGAGGACTGATTGTCCAATCTATATTTCTGAGCAAGTGGCAGCTAAAGCGATGGTTAATAATAAACCCATCGATGAAGAGGAAATCGAGCAATTTAAGCAGATGCTCGATAATCTAACTCCCGAGGATTTCCGAAAGAATCTGCTGTAAGAAGTCATATCCTCAAGACGGTGGAAAACCAGGCCAAAAGAGGCCTGGTTTTTCATCATTAGCCTTCCTTTCATCATCCCGTCAGAAAAGGAGTCATACCAGTATTGTAAGGTGGCCCACGTTGGGCTTCTGGGTTGACAGTGGCGGCGGGCAGGTGCACAATACAAATAGAAGCTTCATGGGCGGGTTAGAGCATAGCTGTTGTTACATACTACGTTTTGGGTGAGCACTTCCTGGGATGCAGCTTGTGGTCAGTGAAGTCCTTGATGAGGTCGTTGTTCCTTGTTTCAGGGTCCTTCTGCCGAGGGGAACGGGAGGGGGCGGTGTGGAACATGAAGTTTTGGGACTGGCTGTGGCTTTTGCTCTTTGCCCTTGACGAGGAGCGGGAACAGAAGGACAGGGAGAGGGAAAGGGAAAAGGAGAATATTACTGCCCTAGTGGACGAATGCCTGCAGACGACCCTGGGGTGGTTATCCCACGATTATTTTGAAGCCTTTTTGGCTCCCTTCGTCAATGTCAAAATATCCTTTCATCAGGGCGATAATGTCGGGTATGATCGGCAAGGGTTTACATTTACCCCGGATCAGGCGCACCGATATCGGTTTGCCTATGAACGCACCCTTGAGGCCCTTCGACTGGAAGAAACAAGCTTCTTCTTTGATTATCGTTTTGAACAGACGCATCTGGATGTGAGTGGTGATTACGCCACTGTGGAAGGGACCCTAACCCTGAATATCTTCGGGCGGAAATTGGGGACCTTGCTCACGGTGATAGCTGTGACTTTTGATCTAGAAAAGTGGGATCACGAGTGGAAGATCCGGAACATCGAATTGACACTGGAAAGTAGGGAAGAGGCCGAAAAGCTGTTTCGGCTGCTTTGCCGGCAGGAATTCCTCGATCTTTTCGACGAGTACGCGTTTCGGCTACGGCTGTTGAGGGGCAAAAGTGGCCAGGAGAGCCCGGGAAGAGAATGATTCTTCCTAGGCAGAACAGAACCTTAGGACCTCCCTGTGATTGAGACCAAAAACAGGCCTTGATTTCCCTCCCCCGTTCTGCTATTGTCTAGTCAGGCACCTTTCTACGGGGCAGAGTTGAGCAAGTACGGCCTCACAGGAATCCTTTTCTGACGTCCTCTTCAGCCCGTTGTTTCCGCTTGTGTGTACCCTTGGTTTTAACCAATAATCTCTAAGGTCTTGTTCCACAGGCATAGGTTGTGCTTCGTTGCCGGATCTTAAGCTCTCCTGGTGCACGATCTTCCCGAGAAGTATAAATCTCGTCTAATCGGTGGATAATGGAGGTGAGAAGACTAAGAAGGGTGATCTCCGGTGGGAAAAGCTTGTGGCGTGTCTGTGCTCACACTCATTATCAGTTGTTGTTCGGTTTACACCCATGCTTGGTATCCCCAAGAGTTGTGCTATGAGTTTAGCGACCCAAGTCGGGTTATCGATTGGACATTGGTGAGCAGAGTAGTACAGGGGCAGATTGCTTGGGTTGATGCCGCCGCTGGTCGCATTGGTCTGGCGGCTGACGGTGAGTTGCTGGTGGCAAACCTAGCTCCCCAGGCACAGATCTTCCATAACGGGCGGAGGGTCAGTTTGGAGGCAATCGCACCGGTGCGGGGTGGGTTTAACCAATGGGGGCTAGTCTGTTTTGATTTCCTAGGCTCCATTATCTATGTCGAAGGGATTTACCCCTTTTTTACGGTTGAGGTGAAGTTCTTCGACGAGAAGTCGGGAACCGTAGGTATCGCTTTGGCTCAACAGCCGACAGTAACCGCGGAGCTGACTTTGTCGATGGGGCTGGTCAATGACCCGTTGAAAAGTGTGCCCGTTGAAACAGTGGTGGATGTGTTCCTGAACTGGCACGGGGAGATCTGTTGGATTTCCGAGTGGAATTGACTTTTTGGCTGTCCTACGGGAGTAGTGTCTATGAAGAACAAGAAGGCTGGTATTACTTGCATATCAATTTGGGAGCCAATAGAGGAATTTTTTCGGGGACGGCGAAGAATTATAAAGATAGCACACAGCCTCCGCCCGATGAAGACTCCCGGTCTCAAAATGTCGTCCCTGTTTTCGAAATCATGACACGCCAAGCGATGCAACAAAGTGTTAGGTGACAAGGGTTTTGTGCGTTTATTCTGATCAGCCTATCTGTGCCGGTTGGGCCTTCCCCTCCGACGGGTCTAGATATTGTCGACCAATAACCGATTTTCGCATGAACATCTTAGGGTAAAGGCAGGCTTCTAAAAAGAAAACGTGGTCGAGTTTTGCACATTGTTAGTGCGGTGGCTGCGTTGCCGAGAGCATTCATATGATATCTTGAAAGGATGGTAATGGTGGGACTTGTTACAGTTGGAGAATTGGTAAAGGATGCGCAACTAAGAGGATATGCAGTGGGGGCCTTCAACCTGAATAACCTAGAGATCTTGCAGGCGATTATTCAGGCTGCCGAAGAAGAAAAGGCTCCGGTGATTCTACAGGCCAGCCAAGGGGGCCTGAAGTACGCCGGTTTGGAATATATTGTCGCGATGGCCGAGACTGCAGCCCGCCAGGTCAGTGTTCCTGTGGCTTTGAACCTTGACCATGGAACTAGTTTCGAGCAGGCGGTGAAGTGTATCAGGGCGGGATTCTCCGCGGTGATGATCGACGGGTCCCACCTATCCTTCGAAGAGAACATCGCCCTGACGAAGAAGGTTGTCGAGGTTGCACATCCTTCGGGGGTTTCGGTGGAAGGTGAGCTTGGACGTATTGGCGGTACAGAAGACGATATCTCGGTAAGTGAAAAGGATGTGGCCTACACCGATCCGGACCAGGCCGCAGAGTTCGTGGAGAAAACAGGTGTGGATGCGCTGGCGGTGGCTATCGGTACGGCCCACGGAGTCTATAAAGGCGAGCCGAAACTGGATTTTGAAAGACTGGCGGAAATCAGAGCCCGTGTGGATGTTCCCCTGGTTTTGCACGGTGCCTCCGGTGTTTCCGATGAGAGCATCCAAAGGGCAGTACAAAGCGGAATTACAAAGATTAACATTGACACCGAATTGCGGCAGGCTTTTAGCCACACTTTGAAGGAATTCCTCCGGGATAACCCCGATGAGATTGATCCGCGGAAGCTTCTCGGACCCAGCAGAGACAGCATGCGCGAAGTGGTGCGTGCCAAGATGAGATTGTTCGGTTGTAGTGGGAAGGCTTAGAATAGCGAAAAGGAGGGACGCTCTGTTTACCCGAGAGGGATAAACAGTATATGTCTATGAATGTAGCGGAGTTGGCGGCGAAGACCAACGAGGAACTTTATCAGATTGCGAAGGACCTCGGGGTCCAAGGATACCGCAAGTTGCGAAAACGCAAACTGATCTTTGAGATATTGAGGGCGGAAACGGAGAATGAAGGTCTGATCTTTAAAGACGGGATCTTAGAGATCCTACCCGATGGCTACGGTTTTCTGAGGGTCCATGATATGGCTCCGTCTTCCGACGATGTCTACGTATCTCCATCCCAGATCCGCAGATTTAACCTGCGGACTGGTGATGTGGTTTTGGGGCAAGTGCGCGAGCCTAAGGAGGGTGAACGTTACTACGCCCTGCTAAAAGTGTTGGCGGTTAATTTACATGATCCCGAGGCATCAGTACATCGTCCGAATTTTGACGATCTGATTCCCATCTACCCCGACGAACGGATTAGGTTGGAGTCGGATCCCGAAGACATTGCCATGCGGCTCATGGATATCATTGCGCCGATCGGCAAGGGACAACGGGGTCTGATTGTGGCGCCCCCGAAGGCTGGTAAAACTACGATCCTGAAAAAGATCGCCAATAGTGTATCGACGAATCATCCTGAGGTTGAATTAATGGTTTTGTTGATTGACGAACGTCCCGAAGAGGTTACCGACATGGAACGTTCGGTGGACGGAGAGGTGATTAGCTCCACCTTCGATGAGCCCCCGGAGAACCACGTACGGGTGGCCGATCTAGCCCTAGAAAGGGCCAAACGCATGGTGGAGGATGGGCAGGATGTGATGATCCTATTGGATTCGATCACCCGTTTAGCACGGGCCCACAACCTGGTGGTACCACCCAGTGGGCGTACCTTGTCCGGAGGAGTAGACCCGGCTGCTTTACATCGGCCGAAACGCTTCTTCGGGGCAGCCCGCAACTTTGATGGTGGTGGTAGTCTTACCATTTTGGCTACGGCGTTGATTGAGACTGGCAGCCGGATGGATGAGGTCATTTACGAGGAGTTTAAGGGAACTGGTAATATGGAACTCCATCTGGACCGGAAACTAGCTGAACAACGGATCTTCCCGGCCATTGATATCTACAAATCCGGTACCCGGAAGGAAGAGCTGCTGCTAAATAACCAAGAATTGCAAATGATGTGGATTTTGAGGAAGGCCTTAAGTTCTCTCGGGACTGCCGAGACAACGGACCTGCTTATTGAGCGGTTGACCATGACAAGAACCAATGCGGAATTTGCCGACATGATTATTAACACAGCCTTTGCCGAAAACTCCCGCTTCTAGAGAGTCGGCTGTCCCTTCGTTTGTTTTCTGGGTAAAATCGCAAGAGGACTGAAGCGAAATACCTTTAGGGGCGAACTGGCTCATTGCCAAGGACTTTGGTCTTTGATCCAGATTTGCAACGTGGATTGGGTAGTTCGTTGCCATCCCCTCATTGCGTGTGCTATAATGTAGTGGATTTTCAGGAAGATAGGTTTGACTATTAGAAGAGCGAGGTGAAAACTGTGAAAAAGGGTATTCACCCCCCGGTCTACAAGACCACTGTGACTTGCGCTTGCGGCGAAAGCTTTGAGACTTTGTCTACGAAGGAAAACCTTCGGGTGGAGATTTGCTCCAAGTGTCACCCGTTCTATACAGGTCAACGGCAACGCGTTACCACCAGAGACGGGCGTGTGGAACGGTTCCGAAGGAAGTATGGACTTAGCGAGGAGTAACGGATTATCCGGATAATGCGTTCTTTTCTCAATAAGAGGGAAGAGCGCATTTTTTAGGAGTCTAGATTGGTGAAGGTTGTAATTGGAGACCTAGTGATTGACACTCCGGTCTTTTTGGCACCGATGGCCGGAGTCACCGATAGCCCCTTTCGCCAAATCGCAGTGGAAATGGGGGCTGGTCTGGTATTTACGGAAATGGTCAGTGCCGAAGCGGTGGTTTACGGCAGTGAGAAAACCATGGAACTGGCCAGGTTTTCCGAAATGGAACGCCCGATTGGTATCCAATTGTTTGGTCGCCGTCCGGAGAGTCTTGCCGGTGCCGCCCAGCAGCTGATGACTCTAAAGCCAGACTTGATCGACATAAACATGGGTTGTCCCGTACCCAAGGTGGTACGTAACGGTGCCGGTGCGGCTTTGATGCGAGATTTGTCCATGGCCTACGAGGCCATCCGCGCAGTGGTTGAAGCTGTAGCTGTGCCGGTGACCGTCAAAATTCGGAAGGGCTGGAGCGAAGATGAATGCACAGCCCCGGATCTAGCGCAAGTGGCCCAGGAGGCGGGGGCATCAGCTGTTACTGTCCATGGGCGGACCCGAGATCAATTCTACCAAGGAACCGCAGATTGGACCGTGATTGGTCAGGTTAAGGAACGGGTTTCTATTCCTGTGATTGGCAATGGTGACATCCTTTCTCCCTTCGATGTGGTGGAAATGATGTCGCAGACTAAGTGCGACGCAGTTATGATCGGGCGCGCCGCCCGAGGGAATCCATGGATCTTCAAGCAGTGTGTCCAGCTCCTGGCCACGGGCCACCCAGGCCCGGAACCTTCTTTGGAGGAGCGATTAGCGCTGGCACTGCGACAGTTGGAAATGACTGCTGATTTGAAGGGTGAACATATCGCCGTTCTACAAATGCGCAAGCATATCAGTTGGTATTTGAGAGGATTGCCAGCATCTGCCCAAGTCCGACAGTTGGTCAATGGAGCCAGGACGCTCGCCGAGTATCGGAAGATCTTGGACGATTATCGGTGTTCGTTGCGGAAGAAGGATCTCCTTATGCGGAGTGATCAGGATGGGAGAAAGATTTGAGCCGATCCGAATCGGTGACAAGTTAATCAGCTACCAAAAGATTTCTTCCGTAGTCAAGCAGATCTTGGAACACCGGGCAAAGGGCATGTCCCAGCAGGAAGTGGCCAATATTGTTGGTGTGGATCGGACCTTTGTTTCCCGGTTGGAAAGCATCGGGGAAATCCGCAAGGGGAAGAAACTTGCTCTCATTGGGTTTCCCATCGCGAACAAAGACGAGATTACCCGAGTGGCCCGGGAGCAGGGTTTCGACTATGTTTTGGTCCTTACCAACAATGAACGCTGGGATTTTGTTCAAGAGCTCAGCGGCGCCACCCTCTTCAACCGGATTCTGGAGCTTATCAGTAGTTTGCAGAAGTATGACAGTGTGATCTTCATGGCGTCCGATATGCGCATCGAGATGGCCCAGAGTATCCTGGGTAGTCAGGTCATTGGTATTGAATTAGGTAGCTCCCCCTTGGAAGCTGATCAATATGTCTCTCCTGATATAGTAGTTCAACTTGCCTCTGCCTTACGTGCTTAGTCACAAGTAGGCTAGCCGAATGTACAGTTGACACCTAGGAGCTTTGCTACTATAATAAATCACATCTATTTCAGGGAAGGAGACTCGGGGTAGCGATGGCTGAAAAGCAAGTTCCCTTGACTCGGGAAGGTTTGCAGAAGCTAGAAGCGGAGTTAGATTACTTGATCAGAGTCAGGCGCCGCGAGGTGGCGGAACGGATCAAAGAGGCCTTGGGGTTCGGTGATATAAGCGAAAATTCGGAATATGACGATGCGAAGAACGAGCAGGCCCAAGTGGAGGCCCGCATCGCAAAAATTCGGTCTATTCTAAGGAATGCCGTTCTAATCGATGACGACGATGATGACGGCGACACTACCCAAGTGAGAGTAGGGTCCACGGTGGTGGTGAAGGAACTGGGCAGTGGAAAAGAGTGGACCTACAAGGTAGTGGGTTCCGCCGAAGCGGATCCTTCGAATCGGAGAATTTCCAACGAATCCCCCGTGGGCCGAGCTTTACTAGGAAAGACTATTGGAGACCAGGTGGCGGTAACAGTGCCAGCTGGTGTTTTAAATTTGGAGATCATAGATGTTTATAAGTAAACAAGTAGGTTTGTTGGTTGTGGAGGTGTGTTTTGGTGACTAATGGGCTGCCGCCAGAGGAGACCATGGCGGCCGAGGAGTTGAACGATCAGATCCAAGCCCGTCTTGCCAAGAAGGAGGCACTAGAGGCGGCAGGGATTGATCCCTTTGGCACAAGCTTTGCTCAGACCCACCATGCCAAGGAGATCATCGAGCATTTCGACGAGTTGGAAGGCCAGAAGGTAAGGGTTGCTGGTCGCATCATGGCCATCCGGGGACATGGTAAGGTTGGTTTTCTGGATTGCCAGGATGTCACCGGTCGCATTCAGCTTTATGTGAAGGCTGACTCGGTTGCTGAAAAGGATTTCTTTATTTATCAGCATTTGGATCGAGGGGACTTCGTTGGAGCCTATGGTGAAGTCTTTCGTACCAAGCGTGGGGAAATCAGCGTTAGGGTCGAGGAACTCACTTTTCTTTCCAAGGCCGTTCGTCCACTGCCCGACAAGTGGCATGGACTGCAGGATGTAGAACTAAGGTATCGGCACCGATACCTGGATCTTATTGCGAACTCCCAGGTAAGGGATACATTTATTACCCGTACCAAGATCATCAATGCCATTCGTCAGTTCTTGACTTCCCGGGGTTTCCTGGAAGTGGAAACGCCGATCTTAAACGCCATTGCTGGGGGCGCCAATGCCAGGCCCTTCATTACTCATCACAATGCGCTGGATATGGAGTTGTATCTGCGCATCGCACCGGAATTGTTCCTCAAACGACTCATTGTTGGCGGTTTGGAGAAAGTCTTCGAGCTAGGGAAGAACTTTAGGAATGAAGGTATCTCCACCAAGCACAATCCAGAGTACACTATGGTAGAGGTCTACCAGGCCTACATCGACTATGAGGAAATGATGTCCCTCACCGAGGAACTGATCAGTTACGTCACCCAACAAGTAAAGGGAAGCAATCGGTTTGAGTTCCAGGGACAAGTTATTGATGTTACTCCGCCCTGGCCCCGGTTGCCAATGCTGGAGGCTATTAAGCAGTATACCGGCGTGGATCTTTCTGGAGACTTGACTCCTGAGCAGATCGAGGAATACCGTCGAACTCTGAAGCTCGACGATACAGTGCGTACCAAGGCCCAACTAATTAACGAGGCCTTTGATGAATATGTGGAGCCCCATCTTACGGGACCAATTTTCATTGTGGACTATCCGGTGGAGATTTCGCCCTTGGCCAAGCGGAAAGCTAGTGACCCCACCCTGACGGACCGTTTTGAACCATATATAGTGGGATGGGAGATTGCTAACGGCTTTTCCGAGCTCAACGATCCCTTTGATCAGAAACAACGTTTTCTGCAGCAAGCGGCGGAACGGGCCTCGGGTGACCAGGAAGCCCACATGATGGACGAGGAATACATCTTTGCCTTGGAACACGGCATGCCACCCACCGCTGGATTGGGTATAGGTATTGACCGGTTGGTTATGCTACTTACTGATTCGCCCTCGATTCGGGACGTGATCTTCTTCCCGCTGATGCGGCCTCGCGGCTAAGAGTAATTTGGCGAAAGACGAAGAAAATTAGCGTTTGTAAAAGAAATCGATGGGTAATGTGCTGCCTTTCCTGCTAACAAGTATTGCAGGGACACTGCGTTTGTGCTACATTACTAATCCCAACGGGCTTGTCCCGGCGGGAGAAAAAAAGTAGAGTGCCGTTGACAGAAAGCTGGCGACGTGATATACTCTACTTTGCCCGTGGGGTTCAAACCTTACGGGTTTGGAACCTTGAAAACTAAACAGTATACGAAAAGCGAGAAGCCTTGAGATTTAAGTTTGCAGGATTTACTCGAAGTTGGAGCTAAAGTGCTAAGGCACTTTAGGATAGATTTTAACGGAGAGTTTGATCCTGGCTCAGGACGAACGCTGGCGGCGTGCCTAATACATGCAAGTCGAGC
>DUMW01000036.1 GCA_012839765.1 Bacillota bacterium | reverse complement strand
CCAGTCGGCAAAAGATGCTAATCTGGCAGGTGTACTGTCTGCCCGCCTACTTTATCTGGTTTGCCTTGGTGATTTTTGCTTTGCCCCCCGTCTTTTCCTTTGCTTAAGGTGGCTATGGACTACGTCCCTTTGCACTGTGAAGGTGGGGCCTACGCCTGTCGATGGGACAGGAGGCGTTTTGCACGGTCTTTTTACCGGCATGTCGTAACGGCACATGTGGGCAAGTCAGAGGGTGCTATTTTGCCTTTCGTCTTGCGCGGCGACAAGATGCTCTACTGCTTCAACTGTGGAAGCTCAAGGAGCCTGTTTCGGTAGACGGCTGGGGCAGGGGACCAGAAATGTTGATTGGGTTGACACCACAGTCTGCCTGTGATAGACTATGACATGTTCACAGCACTATACATGGTCTTGCGGAAGGGTGCCGGAGTAGGTCGAACGGGGCGCACTGCTAATGCGTTGTAGGGGTAAAACCCTACCGAGGGTTCGAATCCCTCCCCTTCCGCCATTTTTATGCCCACAACGAGTATCAAAGTGAATAGCTGCCATTCTTCCTCAAACCTCCAGATTTTGCTAATCTGCTAATCCCCCATCCCACCCAGTGGTTGTTGTATTCTAACAAGGGTACTTTTTCCCCGAGAAGGAAGAACAGTTGGTATAATAGACTAAGGGAGCAAGCGCAAGGGATCATGGTTAAACCTATCCTAGTTTATTGAGTCCACATGCCCATGCTATATCCGTGAGGAGGTGGCCTTGTGCCAAAAAGGGAAAAGATAACTGAGCGTGCCCGCACCTTTTTTAAGAAGGATGAACTGAGTAGAACTATCAGCACGGCGGTGAGTGGTCCGGTGGAGATCCGCAAGGAAGAAAGGCAAAGGTACCTTGGAGTCTTCCCCGAAGACGTTCTCCACGCCTATACCCAGGAACAGTTGAAGAATAGGGACGAGATCGAAGGTCAGATCAAGCACGAAGCAGCGGGAAGACTTCTGGTCAATGGAAAGGTGCCTTTGTCTCTGGTAATGCCCTATATCCGCCTGGCTCAAGAGCGCAATCTCCCCTTTACTATGGTCACCGACCATAATGCAGATAGTCCCTTTGCCTTGGTGGTGCGGAGGAAGGATTAACCCACCTGGTAAGCTTCCCGCACGATGGCTTCTATTTCGCGGAGAAGTTCTGCTTCTTCCTCTTTTGGCAGCATCGTATGGAGTCTGCGGGAGATTTCCGCAAGGCGTGGACAGGACCCTAGGGCAGGGGGAATGGGTACCCTGTCCAGTTGGGAGATCCGCAGATAGGGAAAAAGTTTGTCATCGAGGTTAAAAAGCTGCTCAAAGAGTCCGGCGAAGAAGTCGCTGTTCAGTACTGCACATAGGGCATGGGGACTTACACCTGGCACGGTGGTGCCGACGTAGATGGTATTCAGCACGTAGGCGCCGGTGGTGTCCACCGCGGCGATGGGCCGCTGGGCCACCCTGCGTAGCAGGAGCTTTTCCGGTCTTTTGTACAAGCTGGGTTCTTTGTACACTGTTAGGTCATCGGTAGGTTGGATGAAAGCACGGGGCACGGCCCGAAAGCTGGTCAAATCTTCTCCTGTAATACAAGGAACCCCACTGGTTGTGGTGCCTCCCTTACCCAATTCTACTCCCCGCTTCCAAGTGACCAGTCTGTCCAAGAAAACGTAATTGCCCTGCTGGAGGTTGGACACGATTTCTCCAAAATGATGGGGTTCTATCAAGTAGCTGAAAGTACAAAACGGGAGCCGGGGAAATATTTCAGCAGGTATTGTTTTAGTCTTCCTAAACTGTTTCCCGCATAATTCCGTGATGGTGACCCTGGGGGTGGGCTTCCCCGTCAACACAAGGATATTGGCCTCTACACTGGGCTGGGCGAAACATACTCCGCAGGGGCCAAAGCTTTGAATATGACTATGCTCTAGGATCATCCGTCTGAGGGCCTCGAAGTTCTGGGCTGTGAAAAAGGGTTTGGGCAAGATCATCCCGATATACCCCTGCCTATTGATGAGCCGCTTTAGGCTTTGTTCAATAAACAGTGCCCCCTGATCCCACTGGCCCCGGGCTAAGGTGAAGCGTTGGGCCAGGGCCTTCTTAGTCTGTGGATCCATAGAACGTTTCACATGCAGATAGGGGGGGTTGGCTAAAATCACGTCAAAGCCCTTCTTTTCGCCCAGGAAGACCTCTGGAAACTCCAATTCCCAATGGAAGGGGACGGCGGGGGACGGGGACAGTTGCCGTAGATATTGATCAAAGAGGGAACCATATTCTTCCCTCAGGCTTGGGATATTGTTTAACTTCGCTCCCTCCAGTCCTACTTCATCGGACCAAGCTCCCCACAGAGCATTACCCACCCGTAAACCCTGGGCAAAAGAGGGGGGAACGGGCTGCAGCTTTGCATATAGTACGAGGATTAGCTTACATACATAGACGGCCAGGTCATCCAGGTCTATGCCGTAAAGAGAATCACTGGCGAGAAGATGCAGTAGCCGTTGGCGGGTTTCCTCCGGAGGTTGCCTTTGGAAACGTGCGGTGTAAATGCGGTTTAACAGGTCTTCCTTTTGTTGGTAGTAGGGGGTCAAGGTCTCCAAGAGGAAGTCCAGCGCCGTAAAGATAAAGTGGCCACAGCCCATGCTAGGATCGAGGACCCGGATGGTATCCAGCACTCCACCGGTCTGTCGTTCTGCGATTAGCGGTCCTAGGGTTTGTTCCGCCAGAAACCGGGTGATATGTATGGGGGTATAGTAAGCTCCCCGTCGGGGCTTTTGGAGGGCCCAGTGCTTGTTTTGGTCTAGGGAATAATCCTTAAGATGGGCGTAAAGTTCTGCCAACCACAGCAATGGCAGATCCGCCAGGGTATCTCGGAGTCCAAGGAGCTGGCTGAATCCTTCGGCGAAGTATTCCTCTGCTACCGGGGGGATCGGCGGTGTCTCCAAAGGAAGCTCTGCCTGCCTTAGAACCTCGCGATAATACTGTCGAAACTCCGGATCCTTCATTGGTCCTTGTGGGCCTATGAGGTGGGAAGGCAAGTAGCCTTTGGCCTCGACGGTGACGATGAAACAAGCCTGCAGCAAAAGATACAGGGATTGCCTGATGGGTGGCTCTGCGGGATCGCTACCTGCTTTTAGCATGCCCAAAACGAAGGGATGCCAGACCCTTTCCGCAATGACTGAAGCTAACTGCCTATCCATGGCTTACCCCTTGTCTTGGGCTATTCCCAAAATGTCCTTGATAATCACACTGGCCAGGATCATGCCCACCACTGGTGGTACAAAGGAGATACTGCCGGGGACACGGCTTTCCCCCTGGGGCAGGGGCTTTTCCCGGGAAAAGACTACCTTAACGCCTGACTGGATGTTGAATTTGCGCAGTCTCTGCCGAACCGCCCGGGCCAGGGGACATGTATCGGTGTCTTGCAGATCGGCCACCCGGAAGGCGGTGGGATCAAGCTTTCGTCCAGCACCCATGGCCGAGATGATGGGGATGTTCCGTTCCACACAGGTCTTGATTAGATCGACCTTATCTGCGATTGAATCGATGGCATCTGCCACGTAATCATAGTTCTGGATCAGCTGATCCCTGGTTTCGGGGGTATAGGCAAAGGAATAGGTTGTCACCTTACACGCCGGATTGATGTCGTGAATGCGGCGGGCCAAAACCTCGGTCTTCAATTGACCCAGGGTGCTGTGCAGGGCTGGCAGTTGCCGGTTCAAGTTGCTGGGGCTGACGGAGTCCGGGTCCACGAGCACCAAGTGGCCAATGCCACTGCGAGCCAAAGCTTCACAGCAGAAGGAGCCCACGCCGCCAAGTCCAAAGATGGCTACCTTGCTTTGGGCCAGCTTTTCGACTCCTGCTTTGCCAATCAACAATTCTGTACGACTGAATTGATGCTCCATGGCAGCCTCCTGTTGTATCTACCTGGTGCACCGGCCAGGTTTGACTTCTAGCAAGAGTATAGCATAATCTCGCTAAATGTTGAGGATATGGGTTGCGGGGGAGAGGAGAGGTTTCACTGGCCCAAGGTTCTCCAGGTGTACATCATCAGCCTTGTTTCTTCCATGGCCTTAGGTTTGTCTTGAAATTCCAATGCGGTTTCTAGACGGATTAACTGTTCCTCAAAGGCGGTGACCTCAGATGTTTGCAGGCTGACACCCACTTGTACGGCATAGCGGCGCCATAGGTTCTGGATTACGCTCTGGGTTTCTTTCGCCTGATCCCATTGTTCTTCCTCGATCTGCTCCTCTAGGGTTTCCAGCAGGGCGGGAAACTTCAGATTGGAACCGAGGGGACCATCGATTAGGAACTTCAGGTTCATCACCACTAGCATCACAAGGAGCAGCAGTACCACACCGGAATAGATGAGAATACGTTGAATCATGGCATAGCCCCCCTTAATTGGGCCCGGGATAATCGCTCGGGTTGATGATCCCGGGAATCTGCAAGCGATCTCGAACGGTGTCAATGTACAGATTGCCTTGGGAGTCGATCGCCGCGTAGAATACATCGGTAATGTCTGTAATGCCCTGTTGTTTCAGCTGACTTTTCAGCCATGGCACGTCCAGTTGTAACTGGGCTAGGTTCTGTTCTAAGACAACGCCGTTTACAATCAGCTCCACACTGACGCCTTCGTAGGCTGTGTCTAGACTTAAGTCTTGAGGAGTGACGGGTCGTTTTTGGGACTTCAACTGGACGCTAAGGTCTCCGCTAGGTTCTAGGATGGCAAACTCCACATCCATGATGTTGAAAATGTCCTTGGCCCGTAGGGAACCAAGCAACGTGTCGATGGGATAGCGGGCCTTTTCCAGATTCCGTTCCAGGATTTTCCCGTTATGGATCACTACCACCGGTTCTCCTTGGATCAGCTTGGCCAAACGCCGGTTGCGCAGGGTGATGACCTGCATAAGTAACACCAGACCGGCCCAGGTGGTGAGTCCCACCCAATGGTGCATGGCGATACTAGTCAGGTCCGTGGACATGGCGGCCGCGATGGAGCCGATGGTGATACCGTTGACATAATCGAAAAAGGTAAGCTCCGCGATTTGATGCTTGCCCAGGAGCCGTGTATAGATGAACAGGATAAGAAAGGCAAATAGCGAGCGAACAAATACCACCAGATTGATAGACACAACTGATCACCCTTAAATAGCCTGACCCGATCTGGGGGAATGATACTGCCAAAATCGGGTTTGGGCAGGAGTTGTCCGGGGGAGGCGTCGAATCCTACGGTGAGTATTACCTGCGAGGGGGCTTTTCTGGTGACAAGACTAGGGATCGGCATTGTTGGCTATGGTTTTATTGGTCGGGTTCATCTGGCGGCCTATCTTGACATACCAGTGTATTATCCCCACCGAACAGTGGAACCGGTGGTAGTGGGGATTTGTAGTGGCAGTGAAGCCAGTGTGGAACAGGCCCGGCGGGTCTATGCCTTCAAGGTTGCTACCACCGATTTCAACGAGCTTTTGGCCCGGGAGGATATCGATGTGATTGATATCTGCACCCCCAACTATCTCCATAGGGAGATGGTCATTGCAGCCCTACGGGCAGGCAAACATGTCTATGTGGACAAACCCTTAGCCTTGGATGCCCAGGAGGCCCAAGAGGTGTTGGCAGTGGCCCAGATGAGCCCGGGCAAGGTGCAGGTGGGATTTCAGTACAGGTACATTCCCGCGGTGCTGCGGGCTAAGCAGCTGGTGGAGCAAGGGTTCCTGGGCGAAATCTATCATTTCCATGGGGCCTATCTCCACGCGGGTTACATCGATAAAAACCGGCCAATGAGTTGGCGGTTGCGGCGGGAGCTGGCTGGAGGCGGGGCCCTTTTCGATCTGGGTTCCCATTTGGTGGACCTCATGACCTATCTATTGGGAGACTTTACCCACGTGCGGGCCTCAAGTCACACCTTTGTTCCCGAAAGGCCCATTGCTGTCGGTTCTGCCACTTTAGAGCCGGTTACGGTGGACGATTACACCATGCTTGAGGCGATCTTGGCCACCGGTGGGCGGGGGATTATCGAGGCTTCGCGTTTTGCGACCGGATCCAATAACGATTTATCCTTCCAGATTCATGGCAGTAGAGGGGCCCTCCGCTTTAATGTGATGGAACCCAATTGGCTCCATTTCTATGATGCCACCTTGTCGGATAGGCCCTATGGAGGTTTTCGGGGTTATACGAGGATTGAATGTGTAAACCGCTATGAACACGGAGATTTCCCTGGGCCTAAACATGAGATTGGTTGGATGCGTTATCACATTGCAGCCCAGTATGCCTTTCTGGAAAGCATCGTCTCTGGTAGGGAACCGAGCCCCAGCGTTGCAGAAGCCTATCATGTGCAGCGGGTCCTGGCTGCCGCTGATCGCTCGGCTAACTCAGGCCGATGGGAGCAAGTCTAGTCTTCCCGGGTGCCCGGGGAAGGGTTTTGTGGCGATGGATTTTCATGAAAATGTCTTGGGATAATTTAAGCCGATAATCTTGGTCTAAGGAGCGGATAAATCATTGTGATACATACAATGAAAAGTCTTGGCATCATGAAGTTTCTGTGTTACATATTGATTAGACATTGGTGCGCGATATCTTAACCTTTCCAGCCTTGCAGGACACCATGTTTTCCCTTATGGATATCGACGAGTGGCGTCTAGGATACGTGGAAAGGTTCGCGAAACGAATCATTTCTGAGCACGGGCTTCCAGCCAAGTACGAAGTTACCACAGATCGGAAAAGGGCCATTGAAGACGCCGATTATGTTATCATCACGATCCTGGCCCACGGGGTCGAGGCTTTCCGGCCGGAGATCGAGATCCCCTTGAAGTACGGAGTGGATCAGTGTATCGGGGATACCACTGGCCCTGGGGGGATCTTTCGGGGGCTTAGGACCATTCCCATGATCCTGGATATTTGCCGGGATGTGGAGAAGTATGCCCCCGATGCTTGGGTCCTGAATTACACCAATCCCATGAGTATCCTGTGTTCAGCGATGAATAAGGCCACCTCGGTGAAAAATGTGGGACTTTGTCATAGTGTCCAGGGGGGAGCAGCGAAGTTGGCCCGCTGGCTAAACATCACCTTTGAGGAATTCGATTACCTCGTGGCGGGGATTAACCATCAAGCCTGGTATTTGAAACTATCCAGCCTTAAGGGAGCTGATTGAGAATAATGAGGAGGTTTACAAAAGCGAAACCACTAGGCTGGAGATGTTTAAGCATCTGGACTACTTCGTTACCGAGAACAGTGGCCACAACTCAGAGTATAATCCCTGGTTCCGGAAGCGCCCCGATCTGTTGAACAAATACACCCCCGGTGGTGGTTGGAACGGAGGAACGGGGTTCATATTGGAACTATATGGTAAGAGCCGGGAAGAGCTGGAAGCGGAGCTGGAGAAAATGGCCTCCGGTGAGGACGGGCTGACCTTTGTCCGGAGCAACGAATACGGTTCCTATATCATCAACGCGATGGAGACCGATGACCCCTTCCGTTTCAATGGTAACGTGGAGAACAAGGGGTATATCACCAATCTACCCAACGGCAGTTGTGTAGAGGTGCCATGTTACGCGGATAAGCACGGTATCTCCCCCATGGTGGTGGGAGACTTGCCCCCGCAACTGGCGATCCTCAATAGGATCCATGTGGCCATGGCGGACATGACCGTGGAGGCAGCCTTGACCGGAAACAAACGACTGGTCTTCCAGGCTATTGCCCACGATCCCCTCACCGCCGCAGTGCTGTCCCTCCAAGAGATTCAGGACATGGTGGACGAGCTTTTTGCGGCGCAGAGCAAGTATCTGCCTCAATTCAAGTAAGGATTTCCGCTTCCGGGATGTTCCCTCATCCCGGAAGCGGGCTTGGTTGGTTTCAATTACCCGGATTGCAGGCCTTTTCCCCTTCCTTTCCAATATACTTCCACCCGATCTTCCAGGAAGATTCACAACGCTTGTTGAAAAAGTTATCTATCCTTTGCATTGATGACTGAAGGAGCTTGGTTCCGATGGGTCATGCCTGTGATCTATATACCAAATCCCTGTGGTCCTGTCCCTGCAGCAAACAAATCGTGTACTATTACCGCCGCAACTTTGCTCCCGGTTATTCCCTGGTGGCCCACAGCCATGGTCAGGCGGAGATCATGTATGTGGAAGCAGGAGAAGTAACCCTGGAGTTGGGGGAACGACTGGTAAGTCTCCGGGCTTCGGAGTTTGTGGTGATCAACGGCGGGGTACCCCACGGTAAACTTCCGGTGGAGAGGGAATGTCGGATCCTTAACTGTGAGTTCTTCTTCCGCTACGATCCGACGGGAGTGGTGACCACCCTAGCCGTGGCTCGGAGACTAGGTAACAATCGGTGGCCCTTTGTCCATGGCCGTCCTTGGGTAAAGGGACGGGATACCGGTGGTGTGGGCCGGACTTTGATCGATCTCATTGAGATCATGGACCGGGGAAGGGATCCCCTGTTAAGCGACTTGGCCTTCTGGCGGGTCTTCGCTGAACTGGCGGCCACCATCGGACAGCCTTTACCCAACACCGATGCCCCCAATTTACATGTGCGCCGAGCCATTGAGTTCATGCGTAGCCGCTATAGCTGGGATTTGACCGTTTCGGACATCAGCGACCATTTGCAACGGACCGCAGCTATTTCAGCCGGTTCTTCAAGGAAGTCACCAACCAGACGCCCAATGAATACTTGACGTGCCTGCGGCTCGATGACATCTGCTATGACGTGGGATTCAAGAATCAACAGCATTTTTCCAAACTCTTTTCCCGGTACGTGGGGGTGGCCCTCAGTGTGTACCGGAAACAGTACGAGGTAAAGGGGCTGTGGCTCGGCGATCCCTAATACGCTAAAAAAGAAGTACGATGCCAACGAAATGTGCCCACCAAAGAGGTTGCTAGGTTTTTGTAGGGCTGGGGGTGACCAATGAAAGTCAGGTCACAAATAGACACATGTCTTACTTAGAAAACCACAAAAACACAAGCAAATTAACAGACAGTTGGTATATTGTAAGTGAACTAAATCACAACGGAAAGGTGGGCATGGTTCTTGAGGAAAATAGCCTTTATAGGAGCAGGCAGTCTGGGGTTTTCTCGACGCTTGATGATCGACATTCTCACATTTCCCGCACTGCAGGACACGATGTTCTCTCTGATGGACATTGATGAGTTTCGCCTGGGTTTCGTGGACCGAATCGCGAAACGGATCATTGAAGAAGGTGGTTTTCCGGCCAAGTACGAAGTGACTACGGATCGTAGACAGGCCATCGAAGGAGCCGACTATGTGATCATCATGATCCTGGCCCATGGTATCGATGCCATCCGGCCAGAGATTGAGATCCCCTTGAAGTACGGGGTAGATCAGTGTATTGGGGACACCACTGGACCCGGCGGCATCTTCCGGGGGCTGAGGACCATCCCCATGATCCTGGATATTTGCAGGGATGTGGAGAAGTATGCGCCCAAGGCGACGGTACTCAACTACACCAACCCCATGAGCATTTTGTGTACCGCCATGAACAAGGCCACCTCGGTGAAAAATGTGGGACTTTGCCACAGTGTACAGAGCACTGCAGCCCTGCTAGCCCATTGGCTTAATATCCCCTATGAGGAATTCGATTACCTTGTGGCCGGTATCAACCACCAGGCCTGGTTCTTGAAGGCGGAGCACAAGGGACAGAGCATTTATCCGGCCCTAAGGGAATTACTCAACGATGAGGAGATCTACAAGAGCGAAACCACCCGCCTGGAGATGTTCAAGCACCTGGATTACTTTGTCACCGAGTCCAGCGGTCATAACTCCGAATACAACCCCTGGTTCCGGAAGCGGCCGGACCTTTTGGAGAAGTACACCCCCGGGGGAGGGTGGAACGGTGGCACCGGATTTATCCTCCAACTTTACGGCCAGGACCGGGAGGATTTTGCTAAGGACTTAGAAAGGATCGCCTCCGGTGAAACTAAGATCAGATTTCAGCGGAGCAGTGAATATGGTTCCTATATTATCAACGCGATGGAGACTGATGAACCCTTCCGTTTCAACGGCAATGTGGAAAACAAGGGATACATCACCAATTTGCCTAAGGGCAGCTGCGTAGAGGTGCCCTGCTATGCGGACAAGCACGGGATCTCCCCGATGGTGGTGGGAGATTTGCCGCCGCAGCTGGCGATCCTCAACCAGATCCATGTGGCCATGGCCGACATGACGGTGGAAGCGGCCTTAACCGGAAACAAGCGACTGGTCTTTCAAGCCATCGCCCACGATCCCCTTACCGCTGCAGTATTGTCCCTCCAGGAGATCCAGGACATGGTGGACGAACTTTTTGCGGCCCAGAGCAAATACCTGCCTCAGTTCAAATAATTCAGATCCTCACTTCCGGGATGATCTGCTCATCCCGGAAGTGTCTATTGCCGGTCTTTTCCCTGTGATAAACTCTTTTCTATATAAGCATGAAAACCCCATTTGCCCTCATAGGATCCTACAAGGTTACCATGTGGGGTGAGCGCGTGCGCCTGTGGGTCATTCTCCTTTCTATTGTTGTCACCTGTGTTCTGCTGGTGGAGTACACCGCAGATTTCCACGGGGAGGGATATATCGTCGGTCCCGATGGTCTCGTCGTGCCTGTGGCCGACGGCTTTGATTTCCCCGTGGGCAACCGGGATGGGGAAGGCTGGATTATCAGTGGATATGCCTTCTTGGAGTGGAGTTACCACAGCAACAGCTGGCATCCGGGCGAGGATTGGAACACCATCGAAGGGAATGATTTTGGTCTGCCGGTCTACGCCGTGGCCCATGGACGGGTGATCGATTCGGTCTGGAACAGTGCCATGGGGCACATTGTACACATTGAACATGTGTTACCCGACGGCAGCCAGCTCTACTCCCAGTATGCCCATCTCAATGAACGTCATGTGGAGGAGGGCGAGATCGTCTACCGACGGCAGCGAATCGGCACCATCGGTGCCGGCCCCCGGGGCCGCTTTGCTCCCCATCTGCACTTTGAATTGAGAACAGAAAAACTGGCCCCCAACGCTTGGCCGAAGACCGGGGGCCAGGCTTGGGGGCTGGATGAAGTCCTAAACTACTGGATCAATCCCTCGGAGTTCATTGCGGCCCATCGTCCACCTGCCCATTCTGTTCTTCCTGGGTATTATTGATCCGACCATTGTTAGGCATTGTGGGTTCCTCCGGTACCTGGGGCTCTTCTTCCGGTGGTTCTTCTGCCGGTGGCTCCTCCGCTGGAGGTGTGGTGGGCTGTTCCGGCGTTGTTGGCCTCGGTGGCGGCGGTGTTACCCGGGCCTGGGGTGCTTGGAGGGGATGGAGGTAACAATCGGCAGTGGGTTGGGTCCCCTCCTTAAAGGCACTGGCTTCCCGGCTTGGACAGTTGACCGTGGCCCGGTGTCCGGTGTAGATATCTACTTCCACTCCCTCTACGATGTCTGTAGGCTTGTCGAAGGAGGCTGGGTCATCTTCGGTTACCTCTTCCATGTACCGTTGCCAGATTATACTTGCCGAAGGATCATCGGGGGTCTGGGGTGCTTTGGCCAGATATACGGCTACCAACAGTTCCGGGGTGTATCCGATGAACATCCGGTCGTCGTTGCTGACCTTTCCGGCGGCTATCCCGGAATAATCGGCCGCGGCGCCTTTAGTAAACTCCGCGGTGAGCAGATCCGTCACCAGATAGGCGTCCTCCGGGGACATTACCTGCCGCTTGGGTACCTCATACCGATAAAGGGTTGTGTTGGTGTCTTGTTCCTTCGCTTCCTTCACCATGGTAACTTCCGGGAGGTTGCCTTTGTTGGCGAAGGGTAGGTAGGCCCGGACCAATTCCCAGAAGGGCATGCTCCTCTGGCCGGTGGAAAGTTCTTGGGCGGCCTTGCTGTCTACCTTGGTAAGCCTTAGATCCGCTGCAAATTTCTCAAATTGCTCGGCGTTCAGCTGATCCACGAACCATTGGGTTAGTCCCGGCGGGTTTTGGACCAGGGAATGCTTCAAGGTAATACTCCCCGTGGGGCTCGGTGCAAAGGGGACCAAGGTGTTCAGCCGAAAGCCCTGAACGATGCCGGCGGCGTAGAAAATGGGATCGAAGGCCGAGCCCGGCTGGATCTTTTCCAGGGCATTTTCGGAGACTCCCTCCGAAAGATAGGCACGGATCAGTCCTGACTCCACATCAACTACCAGCAAGGTTCCCTCCAGGCCTTCCGGCCAGATCTCCCGGGCCGCGTTTTGTAGCTTCGGATCGATCCCGGTGATAATGTCTACGCCGCTTGGGGGAATTTCCGTGTGGGATTGCAGTTCTGCCGCGACCCGGTCCGCCAATTGCTTGCTGGTACTGCTGTTTTTCGGTACTACTCCCAGCGGTGCTTCCTTTGCTTCCTTAGCCTTAGCCGTGCTGATGTGGCCCAGTTTGTTCATTTGGTCGAGGATCTGATTGCGCCGATTGGTGGTCTTTTCCGGATTGGCATAGGGCGAGAACTCCGCGGGATCGCCGACGATCGCAGCCAGGGTGGCACTTTGGGGAAGATCTAGCTGCGTCGGAGGAAGATCGAAATAGGTTAAGGAAGCATTCACAATGCCCCGGATGTCCTCACCGAAGTCGCCATAATTCATCAGTAACCCTAGCCTTTGTTCCTCCGATAGCTGGTTGCGCACCGCCATGTTCCCAATGGCGTTTTCCAAGGCCTGGGCCACCGGATCCTGGGAATCCAGGAGGAACTCCCTGGTAATCTGCTCGATCAGGGTGTCGCCATCTAGGGAAAGGGTGGCCTCAAAGGCCTGTTTTGTATGTTCCGGTATTTTTTCCAAGGAAATCGGAGTGCTGGCCTCTCCCGTTTGGGCGATTAATTGTCCCTTGCTGTCGTAAACCCGCACTCCCTTCCCTGTGGTTCCCTGCTGGATCTGCTCCAGGATAGACAGATCTTTCATATAAATGACGGTGGGGATACTAAGCAGTAACAAAAGAACTACCAAAGCCGCTAGGGCATATCTGCGTCGGTTTTCAGCCATCGCGATCACCTCATCTTTTTTCAAGGTTAGTATAGGTGGTTCAAAATAGGCTTATACTTTCCGCAAGGTTGGGTGATTTCAGTAGGCCTGGCAAAAGCAAGGGCCGGTAGTAATTGTTGGCCTGCCACTATGGACAAAGACCTATCGAGTATGACCATTTCTATTGAAGGATTTGGCGAATCCGCAGGGAAGTAGTGGACAATTAGCAAATCCGGAGGAGATGGGTTCTGTGCAATTGATTTGGCATGACCATATCCAAAGCTTTCTGGCGGAGACACAGTCTTTCTTGGAACAACAGGAAGCAAGAAACAGCTTAATGCTCGGGGTTGCTCTCCGACTCCTCCAGGCTCCTGAACTATGCCTGGAGGTAAGGCTGGGTACCCTCAGGGATTCTAAAGGCCTGGTCTTGGCGGGGCTGAGGACACCCCCGGAAAAACTCATCCTCGCCGGCCGGAGCGCCGTCCCGTCGGCGGCGTGGGAATACCTGGTCCAGGGGCTCCTGGAACAAGAGAGGTTTCTTCCCGGGGTCCTGGGTCCGCAGGAGTTGGCCAAGGACCTTGCGGCCCTGTGGACCGAAAGGAGAGGTTGCACGGCGAAACTAGACATGGCCACATGGGTCTATGAGCTTAGAGACGTAAACCCGCAGGTAATCGGGGAGGGGCGGTTGCGGCCCGCTCAGCAGGCGGACTTGGATTTTCTCACCCAGGCCATCAGGGAATTTCAGCAGGATGCGGGCGTGGAAGCTTCACCGGACCAGGAAGCCTGCGCACAACTTGCCCGGCGGTTTCTGGCCAACGGAGCGTTCTTCCTGTGGGAACACGATGGCCAGGTGGTGTCCATGGCGGCAAAGGTCCGTCCTACCCGGCGGGGGGTGAGTATCAACTTGGTTTACACCCCACGGGAGTTGCGGGGGAGGGGTTATGCCACCAGTTGTGTCGCAGCGTTGTGCAGGGAGCTTCTTGCTTCAGGCTACCAGTTGTGCTGCCTTTTTGCGGACGCGGCCAATCCCATTTCCAATCGGGTTTATCAAAAGATTGGGTTTCGGCCCGTTTGCCAGTTCCATGAATACACTTTCAAATATGACTGAGCGGGAGTGGGTTTTTTCCAAGCACGGAGACATCCTGTTCCGAGGAGGTCTTTTCCAAGCTCCGTTGATTCCTTTGCCCGGCGCCTTGCCGATTTGGATATTAAGGGCCATGCTCTTCCTGAATTAGACCGGTGATTATACTAGGGGTGGTCCGTAAAGAAGGAAACATAGGTTCTGGTGCCGAACTGAAACATGATCCCTTCATTGTTGCAAAGGTAGGCTGTAAGTATGGATCTGGCTGAGTTAATCGCAAAGATGCAAACAACCCCGGGGTTAGGGGAGCGGTTCACCTGTTGGAAACGGATTCCTCCCAGGGAGGCGCGCTTTGGGCCCTGGCCGAAGGAGCTGGATGAGCGGCTGAAGGCGGTGCTGCAGGCCCGGGGAATCGATGCGCTGTACACTCATCAGTGTGCTGCTTACGAGCGGGTGTTGGCGGGAAGAAACCTTGTGGTGGTTACACCCACTGCTTCCGGCAAGACCCTCTGCTATAACCTGCCGGTTCTGGACGGGATTCTTAAGGATGATAGTCTCCGGGCTTTGTACATCTTTCCCACCAAGGCTTTGGCCCAGGATCAGGTAAATGAGCTCCATGAATTGGTAACGGAGCTAGAGGTGCCCATCAGGACCTTCACCTACGATGGGGATACCCCGGCGGATGCCCGGCGGAAAATTCGGGTGGCGGGGCACATCGTGGTGACCAATCCCGACATGCTTCATGTGGGGATCCTACCTCATCACACCAAGTGGGTGAAATTATTTGAGAACCTGAAGTATGTAGTCATCGACGAGTTGCATATTTACCGCGGTGTGTTTGGTTCCCACTTCGCCAATGTCCTGCGGAGGCTTGAGCGGATCTGTCGGTTCTACGGCTCCAAGCCCCAATACATCTGCACCTCTGCCACCATAGGAAACCCTGATCAACTGGCTGCAAGTCTCATCGGCCAAGCGGTGGATCTCATCGACGATAACGGTGCTCCCGCGGGGGAGAAGTACTTTGCCATGTACAACCCCCCGGTGGTGAACCAAGAACTGGGAATACGGAAAAGCAGTCTGCTGGAGACTGCGGACTTGGTGGAGGAATTGTTGCGCCGTCAGGTGCAGACCATTGTCTTTGCCCGCAGTCGTTTGAACACGGAAATCCTGGTGACCTATATCCGGGAGCGGGCCATGCGGAACCTCTATTCCCCCGATTTGGTCCAGGGGTACCGGGGCGGCTATCTGCCCACGGAGCGTCGGGCTATTGAGCGGGAACTGCGGGAGGGGAAGGTGGGGGTTGTTGTCTCCACCAATGCCCTGGAGCTAGGGATCGACATCGGTCAGCTGGAGGTCTGTGTTCTCTGCGGTTACCCGGGTTCTGTGGCCAGCACCTGGCAGCGGTCCGGCCGAGCTGGTCGCCGAACCAATACTTCAGCGACATTCCTAGTGGCCAGTAGTAGTCCCTTGGATCAGTATATCGTGCACCATCCCGACTATTTCTTCGACAGTGCTCCGGAACAGGCCTTCATTAATCCGGACAACCTGGTGATCCTCGCGGCCCATTTGAAGTGCGCCGCCTTCGAACTGCCCTTTTTGGAGGATGAGACCTTTGGGCCCCCGGTGAGTTTGGAGATCCTGGATCTGTTGGCTAGGCAGGGGATGTTACGGCGGACCGGGGGACGTTACTACTGGTCCAGTGATCATTTTCCCGCCAACCAGGTTAGCCTGCGCAGTGCTGCCACCGATAACGTGGTGATCATCGATGTCACCAAGACCGGCGCTCCCCAGGTAATTGGAGAGATCGATTATTTCAGCGCCTTTACCACGGTCCATGACGAGGCAATCTATATCCACGGGGGACGACAGTACCATGTGGACAAGCTTGACTTCAAAGAAAAGAAAGCCTATGTGAAGCAGGTGGATGTGGATTATTACACCGATGCGGATCTGTCGGTTTCGGTGAAAGTGATCGATGTTTTCCAAGAACACGCCTCCGAAGGGGCGAAGGTTTTCCAAGGGGAAGTGGTGGTGACCGCGGTGGCCACCATCTTCAAGAAGGTGCGCTTCCACACCCACGAAAACCTGGGTTGGGGGCAGATCAGTCTGCCCGAGGAGCAGATGCACACCGCCGCCTGTTGGCTTTCCCTGGGGAAGGAAATCCAGGAGCGTTTCACCAAGGAACAGCTGCAGGATGCCTTGGTGGGCATTGCCTATCAGTTGGCGGGGCTTGTGCCCTTGTATCTATCCTGCGATGCCAGTGATGTCCGGGTCTTTTGCGAGGTGCGTTCTCCCTTTACCCAAGAGCCCACCATTTATCTGTATGATCGCTATCCCGGTGGGGTGGGGTTGAGTGAGAAGCTTTATACAATTATGGATGAACTGCTGGCCTCCGCCCTGGGAGCGATGCAGCAGTGCCAGTGTACTTCCGGGTGTCCTTCCTGTGTGGGGCCCAGCTGTGAAGATAAAGAGATGGCAGTCAAATTGTTAGCGGAGGTTGTGGCTGGTGGATCTCGCCGATAAACTTGGCCTAGGTGAACACTTCTCCCCTACCGGTTCTGCACTGGATCTGGCGGGGATTGCTGCCCAGCTTGGGGGCCAGGTGCAGAGGACTCCCTGGGGGAGCTATATATTGAAGGAAGCGGTTTACCCCTTGGACTATGCCCATGGGAACCGACGGCTTGGTGTGTTATTGGGGTACCACGGCCATGGTGTAGGCTTCCTGGATTCTTCCTTTGATCAGCTGGACCTTGAGCGTTTGGTCTTTTTCGATACAGAAACCACGGGCCTGGGACGGGGTAGTGGCACCTACATTTTCCTCATGGGCCTGGGTTACTTCACCCCTGCGGGGTTCAAGATCAGTCAGTATTTCCTCCCGGATTATACTGAGGAGCTGGCCATGCTTTCGGCCCTCTGTGCCGCTCTAGAAGAGAAGGATATTTTCGTCTCTTTCAATGGCAAGGCCTTCGATCTTCCCTTGTTGGAAACCCGCCTGATTTGCCAGCGGCTTCCCCAGCCACCTGTCCCCAGGATGCACATCGATCTTTTGCATCTGGCCCGCCGGCTTTGGCGGGGCTGCCTGGCCAGCTGCAGCCTTGCTTCCCTGGAGGCCAACATCTTGGGATTAAGAAGGATAGACGATGTGCCCGGTTATCTGATCCCTGAGTATTACTTCCGCTATCTAGAATCCGGAGATGCTGTTCCCTTGGTACCGGTGCTGAAGCACAATCGGTTGGATATCCTGTCCATGGTGACTCTTCTGGGGTTGATCCTGGAGACCTTGACTGAACCGGAACAGTTGAACGATCCGGCTATGACAATGCGAGTGGCCAAACACTACCGGGACTTAGGGGATGAGTCCCGGGCGGCGGCTTTGTATGAACAGGTGATCAGGGAGGCTCCTTCTTCATATCATGCGCCCTGGGCCATGCGGACCTTGGCCAAGATCCGAAAGCGGGAGGGCCGGTGGCCGGCGGCGGTGCAACTGTGGTGTCAGTTAGCCAACAACGGTGGCTATCTGCAACTGGACGCCCTTGAAGAGTTAGCCAAGTACTATGAGCATCAAGCCAAGGATTATCTGCAGGCCATTGGCGTTGTGCATGAGGCGCTGGAGTGGATTATGCGGGATCCCCTCCGACGTAGTCTACACAAAGCATCCTTGGCCCAATGGGAGCATCGGCTCCGCCGCCTGGAACGCAAGCTTCGCTCACAAAGAAAGGGTCATGCCCAAGGCCAAGAGGACGCCGAGGATGAGTCCCCAGGTGGTGGGGGATCTTTCTCCGAAGGTATAGGCGTCGGGCAGTAGCTCACTAAAGGTGATGTAGAGCATGGCTCCCGCGGCCAACCCCAGGGCCCAGGCCAAGCCCGCTGGGGAGACATCCCCTAGAATGTAGCCGCCGATGGCCCCTATTCCCATGGGTAGTCCCGCAAGACTAGTGGCCAAAACTAAGGTGGAGGCGGAAGTCTTCGGACCTTTGAGCATGGTGGCCATGGCCAATCCCTCGGGTAGGTTATGGATGGCCATCACCAAGGCCAGTCCCCAACCCAGGCCTACCTCAGCACTGAATCCTGCACCAATAGCAAAGCCCTCCGGGATATTGTGCATCGCAATTCCTATACCGATGAGAATGCCTACCCTCTTTAGATGGGCAGCTTGTTCTTCGTGGGCGGAGTCATAGTGGGCATGGGGGAGAATGTGTTCCAGAATGAGAATCAACGCCATGCCGGTGATGATACCGATGACGGCGCTGCCAACTCGGCCTGTCCCGAAGGCTTCGGGGATTAGGTCCAGGAAGGATACCGCCAGCATCACACCGCCGGAAAAGCCCAAGAAGGCGCCCAGGGTCCTTTTCGATGTTTGGGGCACAAAAGCCATCAAAAGGCCGCCGCCTCCGGTGCCCAGCACCCCGGCCAACGTGGCAATGACTACAACTTCCCATAGAGAATGCATTGATGATCCACCACCCTATATATTACGGTCCGTTCCTTTGCCTTTACTAATTCTACCATGTCCTTGTCCACAATTGTACTGCTACAAGTTTCTATCTATCGATCGAGGCGCATGAAGGAGCATACCGGAATCTGAGCGCAGATGGTGGAGACAACAATCTAGAAATCACGAATTCAGAGGGTTGCCCAAACACTCGGGACATGATAAGTTATACAACGTCGCTCCGATGCGCCTGTTGGCGCTGGCGACACGTTCTTTGACAACTAAACAGTATACGAAAAGCGAGAAGCCTTGAGATTTAAGTTTGCAGGATTTACTCGAAGTTGGAGCTAAAGTGCTAAGGCACTTTAGGATAGGTTTTAACGGAGAGTTTGATCCTGGCTCAGGACGAACGCTGGCGGCGTGCCTAATACATGCAAGTCGAGCGGGGTTTGCATGCGGAAGTCTTCGGATGGAAGCAAGTAAACCTAGCGGCGGACGGGT
>DUMW01000035.1 GCA_012839765.1 Bacillota bacterium | reverse complement strand
TTGCAAATGCTTCACCAAAGCGCGAAGCTTTTCTTCGGACGCCTTATCGGCATCCACATTTAGCAGCTCATACATAATCCCTTTTTCTTCGGGCATCTTATTCACCTCCATGTTATCCCTCTTTTCAGTCACTGCCTTTCAAAAAAGGAAAGGCCCCGTTAGGAGCCCTCCTTATTAACTTACCACTTAAGATCTTATCCAAGAAGTTGTAGTACACTTTGAGGAGCCATATTAGCCTGAGCCAACATAGCGGTTGCAGCTTGTTGGAGAATGTTGTTCTTGGTAAAAGCCATCATCTCTTCTGCCATGTCTACGTCACGGATCCGTGATTCAGCAGCTTGGAGGTTCTCGGCAGACGTACCGAGGTTGCTGATAGTATGCTCCAAACGGTTCTGGTAAGCGCCGAGCTTGGACCGTTCTGCTGAAACAGCCTCAATCGCATTGTCGATAATTGTAAGAGCAGCATCCGCCCCAGCTTGAGTCATTACGCCGCCCACCGAATCCTTGGTGACGTTATCAACCTTGAGCTGACCAACCTGCAGACCCTGTTCGGCATCAGGAACGTCATCAACCGTGATGGCAACAGTGATGGTCACCTCTTCGTTAGCCAACGCAAAGGTTCCCAGATCCGCAGTAATGGACTTACCACTTGAGGTGGTGTAAGTCACCACACCGGCACCGCTAACCACCGTCTCACGCACAGCTTCTCCATCAATGGTTGCGGAGAGTCCGGCAGGAACTTCATCCTTGCCGCCTGAAAGGTTAACC
Organism: Bacillota bacterium; assembly: GCA_012839765.1. Classification (NCBI taxonomy): domain Bacteria; kingdom Bacillati; phylum Bacillota; species Bacillota bacterium. The sequence goes on along the minus strand of DUMW01000035.1, from coordinate 16,150 downwards.
GAGCCATTAAAGTCAACTGCGCCGTTGTCAGTCGTTTCAATAATGATGTTATTTCCTGCAGCGCCTGGCGTCGTAGCCATAACCGTGACTTCCGCTCCGTTGGCCTCAAGAGTGACTCCACCGATGGTTAGATTTGCTATTTCACCCGCCAGCTCGGCAGGGGTTTTCGCTGTCGGGTTACCGCTACCGTCGTCCTTTTGGAGAGCGATGGTATAATCTGCACCGGCTACATCGGTTCCTTGTGAACTAAACCCGATTTTGTAACCGTTGATCGTTAGGGTGGATCCGTCCTGAAAGGCCTGCCCGATTGTAAACGTGTGGGATGCAGCTTCTGCAAGGGAACCCGATGAATGGATTACCTTAAACTCCACAGATCCGCTCTGCGTGAAACCAGCAACGCCTGAAACGGATACCTCCGGCAACTTATCCGGGGCACCTACGTTGACACTATCGACGGTAATCTCAGGGGCTCTCCCCGCGGCCATGTTTCCAATACTTAATGTAATGCTCTGCCCTTCATTAGCACCGATGTGGAACGTGCCAGTGAACGTACCGTTCAACAGATGTTTGGTGTTGAACTGAGTCTGATTGGCGATGCGATCGATCTCATCAATAAGCTCATTGATTTCTTTCTGAATCTCGGAACGATCAACTTCAGTGTTGGTATCGTTGGCTGCTTGAGCAGCCAGTTCCCTCATTCTCTGGAGAATGGCGTGTGTTTCATTTAGCGCACCCTCTGCAGTCTGAATCAGGCTGATGCCATCCTGAGCATTCCTCATGGCCTGCTTGAGACCCCGAATCTGGCCTCTCATTTTCTCGCTGATGGCCAGACCAGCCGCATCATCACCAGCCCGGTTGATGCGAAGGCCCGATGACAGCTTCTCCATAGCCTTAGAAACGGCGCTCTGATTGACAGACAACTGCCTATGTGCGTTCAACGCCATAATGTTCGTGTTGATTCGCATTCGTTTTTCCTCCTTGCTCTTTGCTTTGTTTTTGCTTTATTGATGAAGGCTCCGTTGTGTAACGGAGACCGTCTTCACCAGTTGGGTTCTTCACTTAATTTATCGGTTTGTGATTGTTGGTGTTTAGCCCTAGGCCAAATAGTTCTTGTTAAACTATACATATTGATTAACTAAGCCACTTTTCCCATTTGTCCCGCTCGCATTGTGGGTTAACTCTACCTGCACCGAAGCAGTAGATGCATAAATGCGTAACCAGCCAGGAACAACAGATATTTCCGGTCGATGCTTCGGTGCCATATCAACGTTAATGGTACACACCTCCTGGGGTGGCGGTTCGAGTAAAAGGGCACCCTTTGCTGTAATATTCCAGCGCAGGCGGTCGCCTTTACGGGCCTTTTTAGCAATCCCCTCTTGGGCCGCCTGCCACCCCTTCTGGGCGGCGTCCCTGCCGAGCCTGGTTGGTCCTTTTAGACCTAGATCGGCAAGGGATTCCGTTAGATCTACTTTGACACGACCAAGCCGGTATTCAATGCTTAACTGCGCCGGTTTGATCTCAATAACAAGCTGTCTCAGGGAACTGATGGCCATCATGGTTATCTCAAGAAGTCAACCAACGAGGGTTGAATAATCCTCGCCCCTGTTGCTAACGAAGCTGTGTAGACATTCTCCTTAGTCTTGGCCTGCATGATGGTCTCCGCAATATCCGTATCCTCGTTGTTAGAGAGCAACGCCTTCAAATTGGTCTCAATATCCTTCAACCGCTCTTTCACGTTGGTGAGATGGTTGTACTTCGCTCCAATCTCGGCGCGATAGCGAAGAACATGGTCGATGGCCCGATCCAGACTGCCTATGCAGTCGTCAATCGTCTCCGGATTAGAGACCAGGGCTTCTTCGAGGGACTTTAGAACATCAAATAGGGACGTATCATCATCAAGGTAGAAGACCTCGTGGCCGGAAACGCCCGCTTTCATACGTACGTAGGGGCTGATCTCAAACTCGGGCACGTCCGTGGTACCTACATAGACCACACTGTCACCGGAGGTTTGGAAGGGCACGGTACCTACCTTCTTCCCGCCAAAGACATACTTAGTTCCCGAAGAGACATTGCCCGCGGCAACAAGCTGCTGTATGAGTCCGGAGACTTCCTTAGCGATGGCCCCCCGATCTTCATCGGCAAGCAAACCCCCTGCACGAATGGTTAAGTCCCTGGCCCGGGCCAGCACACTGCTGACGTTATTTAAGGCAATTTCACTGGTTTCAAAGATGGCCAACGCCTCATCGATGTTCCTAGCATACTGAGCGTTCTCCAGCAATTTTGCTTGCAGGGTCATGCTACGGGTCACACCGGAGGGATCGTCCCCGGGCCGTTGGAATTTCTTCCCGCTGGCCAGTTTCTCGTACTCCTTGTTCAGTTCGGCCAAGTTCCTGTGTAGATTGGCCACGAAGTTATTCACCATCATCTGGCTGGTAATTCGCATGGTCCTACCTCCTATCGCCCGGTCCGTTCAATGAGGGTTGTCAGCATCTCGTCGATGACATTAACCACCCGCGCCGATGCATTGAAGGCATGCTGATACTTAATAATATTGGCCACCTCTTCATCGATGGAGACGCTAGAAGTGCTGTGTCTCAGGTTTTCCAACTGACTCACCAACATGGATTGATTGGTGGTCATGTTCGCCGCATGGCGGGCCTCTACCCCTAAGGCGGCGATAAGGGCGGTAAAATACTCCTGGTAACTGGCCTTCCCGTTATCGATGATCCGGTCATCCATAGTTTCCAAAAGCCGCAGGGCGTTGCCGGCGTTACCTTCTTCATCGGGGGTGTCACTCGCGGCTATTTTCTTGTAATCCTCCGCGATCTCCGGGGCCAGCTGGATATCTTTTGCTCCTGTGCCTACGAAGAAATCAAGGCCCGTGCTGCCATCAAGGCCAAAGCCGGCCCGATGTACTTCGTTAAGTCCCAAGATGAGGCCCCGAGCTAACGTATCCAAGGCATCAAGATACTTGGGGATCATCTCCCGTTCCACATCGATCAGGCCTTGCAGAGCACCGGAGGAGAGCTGGACAGTGCTACCGTCCCCCCAAAGTACTTTCACATCGCCTCCACTGGTGTCCAGCTGAAGATGGTTTGCTTGGTTATCTTGAACAAGAACCTGTCCACCAATGGAGATGGTAATACTGTTATTGGGCTCCACAGAATAGGAGAAATCCACGAGGAAGGACAGCTGATCTAAAAGGTGATCCCGGCGATCAAGTAGGTCGTTAGCATTTCGGCCAGTGGTCACCAACTTTGAGATCTGACGGTTGAGGGCGGCAAGCTCATCGGCAAGACCGTTGATCTCGTTGATGGTGATCTGGATCTCCGAGCGGATCTGATTGGCTAAGTCTTCCCCCTGCCGATAGACGTGGGAAATGACTTCGGCCAGGGCTTTACCCTGCTGTTGCAAACTGGCCCGTACCGCCGGGCTTTGGGGGTTGGTCGTAAGATCATGGAGCGCCATTTTGAACTGGCTGATGGCATGATCGATCCCTGTATTGCCGGGCTCGTTCAAGATAAACTCAATCTGCTCAATGGCACTGCGTTGAATATCCCAGTATCCGAGGTTTTGACTCTCCTGCCGAAACTGGGCATCGTAGAAGGGATTCCGGGCCCTTTGTACATAGGCCATCACCACGCCATTGCCGACGACACCTTTGGTGGTTCTTGTCACAAAGGAGCTTGCCTGGATACCTTCCTGTCGGGAATATCCTGCGGTGCCGGCATTGGCAATATTGTGGTTGGCAATATTCAGCTGATTCCGCTGGACTTGCATGCTTCGTTTGGCAATTTCCAATCCATTAAACAGACTCATATAGCCACCCTCTTACCATAGGTTCTTGCCATGAATATCGGTTTAATGGATTGGAATGTTTAGGATGGGGGGATTAGACGTCGCGCAGGGACCGTAACTCTTCCACGATCCTCCGCCCGTCGGTGAACAGATCAACGGTGATGGGCTTGGAATACTTGTTCCCGTTGGGATCGAAAATAAGGTTCACCACGGGCTGGTCTTGATGCTCCCAATTAAGACGGATCACTACCCCAAGGTGTCCCGAGTTCAAACGTACGTAAGACCCCACGGGATACTCCACCACATACTCACTTAAGACAGAGAGGACACTCTCGTCGAATTGATGTTGATTGCTATCGAAGAATTTCCTGGCTTGGGAGAAGTTCAAACCCTTGCGGTACGCACGGTCCGAGGTGATAGCATCAAAAACGTCGGCCACTGCGACGATTCGACTGAACAGATGGGTCTGTTCTCCCTTCAGACCACCAGGATACCCTGAACCGTCTATGCGCTCATGATGCTGCAGGGCCACGATCGCCGCTCGATAGTCCAAAGATCCCCGTTGTACCAGCATCTGGTAGCCATCTTCGGCATGTTGTTTCACAATCTCGTACTCTTCCGGGGTAAGACGGCCTGGCTTACACAAGATATCCTGGGGCACCAGGGTTTTGCCAATATCATGGAGTGCAGCACCCACCCCCACTGTACACATTTCTTTATGGGGCAGACGCAAAGATCGGGCCAGTAGAAGGGAAAGAACACAACAATCCACACAGTGATGAAATGTGTAGTTGTCGTAATTGCGGATTTCCGAAAGGCTCAAAACGATGGATTCCTGCACCAGCAATTCGTCTACTAGGGCCTCGACGGCTTGTTCCACCTCGACCAGTTCGTCAAGCATGTCCGGGCCCCGCTTGGTGTACAATTCCCTCAGGGACGAGGTAATTCGATGTTTCGTTTCGCTGGAGACCGGTTGGGCTACCTCAATCTCCGCTTCCCAGGGTTCACCGACATAGATGGAGGGGTATCCCAATTGGTGAATCTTTTGTATATATCTAGCAGTCAGTTGTGTTCCGGCCTTGAGTAACACTCTTCCTGAACTATCCTCAATTGTACGGACCAAATACATACCAGGCCGTACCTTGTCGATGGGCAAGCGTTCCAAGGGGGACTACCCTCTCTCCTGCCTTACTCGGGCAAAGCTGGCAAACTCATCGAGCATTTGCTGTTCCCGCCTTTGCATCGCCCTTCTGTGCATATCCTTCTGTCGATCCCTAAGAAGCACTAAAACCTTGTAATCTTTCGTCGCCTCCCGCAAGTATTCCTGCTGTCTAGCGTGTTCTTCTTTCGCCTGATGCAGTTGGTCTTGGGCATTCTTCAAGACACAGGTCAGGTATTGTCTGTGTCTGTAGTTGAGCTGCATCGAGACAACGGAAGGCTCATCCTTCATACGGAGAGCCTCTGCACGCTTTGTACCCAGGTTAGCGACCTGTTCTGTCCGCTGCTCCACTATGGTGTAAGCTTTAGCCGTCTTAAGCTGTTGCTGCTTCTTCTCCGCCTCCCGCAGCCGGAGCAGCTTGTCTAAGGTAAACTGAAACCCCCGCATATTCCCCTACCTGAAAAAGTCAATAATTTTGCCTGCCACTTTCTCGGGATCCACTTTGTAGGTCCCAGCAGCAATCTGTTCCTTGATCTTAGCTACTTTCTCCGCCCTCTCATTTTGGGACACGGCCGCCAATTGCCTGGCCTGGGCAGAAATAGACACCTGATCGGCCTGAGTCTTCTTGGCGGTAGGCTTACCCTTTGGTGCCGTCTGGGCATTAAGCCGGGCAAAACTCACCAGGGTCGTGCGATCTATCTTCATGAAATCCACGCTCCTTGCGTAACCTTCCTCTTATCTTTCGGTTAAATCGGGGCGTCCGTTTAGTCTTGGAAAGCTTCCCTGTTTCAGGCCGTTGACATACCAATTCAAAAATTCAGCAATACTGTGGCCAGGCAAACTCATGTGGGCCGCACCATTTTCCACCACAGCTTTAGGCATACCGTAGACCACCGAGGTTGTTTCATCCTGGGCCACCACCAATCCCCCAGCTTCCTTGACCTTAAGACAAGCCGCAGCACCGTCCCGGCCCATACCCGTCAGAATCACCGCCACCATCTGGGCACCGTAGACTTGCACGGCAGAGGAAATCATTACGTCGATGGAAGGCCTGATGGTGGCATCGGGCTCCTCAGTGGTGAGCTGGACGACCCGCCGGGGTGTCACCCGCAGATGGTATTCACCTGGAGCCAAGAGGACAAGACCCTCTTTCAGTACGTCTCCACTGCGGGCTTCCCGCACCTCCAGGGGACAACTGTTATTCAAGCGCTGGGCTAAAGCCGCGGTAAATTGGCCCGGCATGTGTTGACTAATGAGCACACAGGCAGGCAAATGCGGAGATAGACCGGAAAGCAACGTTTCCAGAGCCTTGGGCCCCCCGGTGGAAGAACCGATGGCAATCAGGCGCTGGGCAGCGCCGGCATGTAGACTGGTTCTAGGTGGAGGGGTGGGGGGCAACTCCTTGACCAGGCCCCGTAGATTAGCATTGGCTGCGGTCTTAACCTTCAGGGCCAGTTGTTCCCGGAACCCTTCGATGTTATCCCAAGTAATGGGTTTGGTAAGGAAATCAACAGCGCCGAGGAGTAGTCCTTCGGTGGTGACATCGCTGCCTTCTTTGGTTACACTACTTAACAGTACCACCGGAAGGGGATTGGTCTCCATCAGTTTGCGGAGGGCCGAAATCCCGTCCATCTGGGGCATGTGGATATCCAAGGTCACCACATCGGGTTTGAGCCTTGGCACTTCCTCTAGAAACTCCACTCCATTGGCGGCGGTCCCCACCACCTCGATGGCCGAGTCCACCTCCAAAAGATCCGTCAACAAACGCCGCATAAATGCGGAGTCGTCCACCACCATCACTTTGATCTTGTCCATCCTTGTCTCCGCTCCACACCTAAAGTACAGTCACCTTGCCCGCGGTGTTAATGGTTACGATCCCGGTGGCAGCGTCGATGGACATCGACCGTCCCTTGTTTCCTCCCACCACTTCGCCAGCCAGCCGAATCCCCAGCTTCTTCAGTTGCTCCCGCACCGCTTGCACGTTCTGGGCCCCCACATTGAGCAGAGGGCCTTCCATACCCACAAAAAGCTGGCCTCCGCCGGCGATTTTGGCCTGCAGGAAGCTGGGCTGGGCTCCTTCCCGAAGCATCTGTTCGTATAGGAGGGGGATTGCCAAATCTGCATACTTGCCGGGATTATCCCCCCGGTACCGACCGTTGGCGCTGGCCAGGAAAACGTGGGATAAACCTGCCACCCGGTTTATTCTATCGTAGATGGCCACGCCGACGCAAGAACCTAGGCCCAAGGTCTTGATAATCCCTTTCCCGCTGATTACGGCATAATCCCCTAAACCGACAAGATATTCCTCCATGAATCTACTCCAGTCTAAAGCGTTCCATCAGGTGTTCGAGAAAGGCTGGTTCCGGCAAAAAGACAATATGGCCCGTGGTTCGGTATTGCTGCAAAAGAAAGACCGACTCCACCACCACCACGCAGTCGCTAACCGTTCCTCCCTCCACCAGGATGGAGTTGAGGATTGCTGCGCTTTCGCCGATGGCCATCCCCGCCACCCCCGGCACCAAGGGAAGATCACTGAGGTCCGCCAGGGCATTGACGAAGGAGGCGGTGATGATGTTGCTGGCCTCATCTAGGGCCGAACGGGCCAAGTCGTCCAGGGTGTGGACTGGCTGGTTCAGTAGCCTGCCTGCCAAAACCAAGGCATCGGGCATAGTTTGCAAAAAGGCGATGGCCCCTACCTCGCCTTCGATGGTTCGCAGGGTGCACACCACCTCTTCTTCCGGATCCGGCAAAAGCTCGATGAATCTGCTGACCGGGTACAACATCGTCTTCGGAACATCGATGGTCACCGCGGCATGTCCGAATAGTACAGACAGGGAAGTGGCCGCATGCCCCGTACCGATGTTGCCCAGTTCCAGCAACATATCCATTACTGCTTCTTTCACTACCTCTTGGTCCATTAACTCGTCAGCGCCTTCCTTAAGGCCTCGATAACCCGCTCCTCCTCAAAGGGTTTGACAATAAAGTCCTTGGCACCGGCGCTAAGGGCCTGAATCACCATTTGCTTCTGCCCCATGGCGCTGCAGACAATGATTACTGCATTGGGATCCTGCTCTTTAATTTTCGTGATGGCAGTAATACCATCCATCTTGGGCATGGTAATATCCATGGTAACAATGTCTGGTTTTAGTTCTTGGTAAAGCTCGATGGCCTCCTGGCCGTTACCGGCTTCCCCCACCACATTGAAGCCGTTTTGCACCAATATCTTTTTCAGCATCATGCGCATGAAAGCAGTGTCGTCGACAATAAGTACGTTCTTGGACAATCTTATCCTCTCCCCCGACCCGTGTGTAACAAGTTGTTCACATCAATGATTAAGGCGATCTCACCGCTACCTAAGACGGTGGCGCCGGCAACACCTTGATGATGTAACAAGGCCTTGGGCAATGTCTTGGTGACCACTTCCAGCTGGCCCACCAACTGATCCACCACTAGCCCCAACTTCCTCCGGTGGGCCTGGACCACCACTACCCAAAGCACATTGGTGTTATATTCTGTTTTGTCTCCGGTTAAAATCTCCTGCAAGGAGATGATCGGAACCACTTCTCCCCTGAGGTTGATCACACCTTGTTCATAGACCTGCTTCAGTTCCTGACTGCGGATCCGTAGGTTTTCCACCACCACATCCACCGGGATAGCATAGTAGGCTCCCGCCTGGTCCTTCACCAACAAAGTCCGGGTGATAGCCAAGGTCAAGGGCAGCCGGATGGTGATCTGTGTATACTGATCTTCCTTAGTGTCAATATACACAGAACCTTTCATCGAGTCAACCGTTTTCTTGACCACATCCATCCCCACACCCCGACCGGAAATATCGGTGACTTTATCCCTGGTGGAAAAACCCGGGTGGAAAACATATTGAATGACTTCTTCCCTAGGCAGCTTGGAGGCTTCATCGGCGGTGAGAAGACCCTTTTGGATCGCCTTTTCCCGCACTCGCTCCACATTGATGCCCGCCCCATCATCCCGGATCTCGATAACCACGTAGCCCCCCTCTTGGTAGGCCCGCAGGATAACTTGGGCCTGGGGAGATTTGCCCTTGCGTATCCGCTCTTCCTTGGGTTCAACGCCGTGGTCGACAGCATTGCGCACTAGGTGCACCAAGGGATCCGCCAGGTGGTTCACAATGGAACGATCCAGTTCGGTGTCCTCGCCAGAGATAACCAACTCCACTTCCTTGTTCTGCTCGATAGCGAGGTTACGCACCATCCGGGGGAAGCGTTCAAAAAGCTCCCGAATGGGCACCATGCGCAACTTCATAATTCCCCGATACAGATCTGTGGTCAGACGATCCAAGCGACGCACCGCGTCCACCAAATCGGTATCCTGGGTGAGATCCAAGGCCTCCATGATATTGTTCCGGGTGATGGTCAGCTCTCCGGTAAGATTCACCAAAGCATCTATGCGTTGAGTGTCCACCCGGATGAAATCTCGGGCCCGGGTGCGGGAAACTTCCCGGGTCTCCTCCCGCTCCTGGCTTTCCTTTTTCGGGACCAGTTGTTCCGAGGAGATCCGGTTTATCTGAAAAAGGAGCAGATCAGGAATCCCAATGAGGACCTTCTCGATCTTCTCTAGGGGATGGACAGTAACCAGCGTGAAGCAGAATTTCAGGTCAAACCGTTCTTCCTTTAGATCCTCCAGGGAGGGCTCACTGGCCACGATGTTCCCCAACTCACTCAAGGCCCGGTGTACCATGTAAGCCCGGACCGATTTCATCTGCACGTCGTCCGCAAGCTGTATTTCCACCCGGTAAATGGGTTGCGCGGTATCGACTTTCTCCAGGGGGACCAGTTCCCACTGGCCTGAACCAACCTCTGATTTTTCCTCTTCTTCAGTAGTCTCCGACGCAAGGGATTTTCCTTCGATAAGGGCATAGATCTTCTTCGACAGATCCTCTCGAGAGGCGGGCCGGTAGGCGCTGGGGTCCTCGGCAAACTGGGCCAGCATCTTTTCCATCGCTTCCACCGCTTGGAGAAGGACAGTGATGGCCTGGGAGGAAACCGCAAGGGTCTGTTTGCGAAACTGGTCCAACAGGGTCTCCATGTCATGGGCCAAAGACGAAAGATCCTCTAGGCCCACCGTGGCAGACATACCTTTTAGGCTGTGGGCAGCCCGAAACAGTTCCGCAAGTATCTCCTGGTCCTCGGGGTTCTTCTCCAAAAGCAGGAGATTGTCCCCCAGGGCATTGAGGTATTCGGTAGCTTCGGCGGTGAATATCGCCTGGTAATCGCTCAAATCCACATCTGTCCCTCCTTGCAGGCATCTTCTAACGGAATATATCGGTATTTTCCGTGGGTTTGTTTATGACAGATCTTGGCTGGAGGAAAGCAGCACGGTGGAAAGGAAGAATCGGCGGGAGCTGACCGGACTTCTAGGGATTTGAAAGACGCTTACCTACTGTCGCCCGGGTGGGGTTATGCTCAATTGCGACCACCAAACACTTTTGGCGGTCTCCTACGATGATTATCGGCTCTATTTAGGACTGTTTCGGCATTATATCTGGGAGGAAAAAGATCACTTGGTGTGTTTGTCGGCTACGTTGGAGGCACCGTAGGATTCGGGCTTAATCTTGGCATGGTAACCGCTGCCTACCACCATGCCCACCACTTCGCGGATGAGCTCCTTGGTTTCCCCGTTGGGACCTACGTCCAGGTGGATCTCAATATCCAGATCCCCAAAGCCGTTTTGGGCCAATCGTTCCGCAAAGTCGCTGGCCACCATTAGACTGCGGGAGGTTTCGTAGAAGATCCGCTGCCGCAGGCTTCTGATGTGATCGTGCCGCTCCTTGGTGTAAAAATAGCGGCCACCACGGCCTTCTCGGTGGATGAGAATGGCCGTAACAAAGCAAGTGTCATCCCTGGTCTGGGAATCGGTGCCGATAATCAACCGATACTTTTCCGTGGGCATCTCTTGCATATATGCGATGATCTGCTGGAAGACTTCATCGATATCCAGTGGACCACAACTTGGACTCAGAAACTGCATATATCTCGCCTTCCTCGCATGGCTTTAAACTAGCTACCCCTTAGGATAATCTCCGTCAGTTGATAGAATTCCTCGCCGCTTAAAGTCTCACCTCGACGCATGGGATCAATCTGCGCTTTGGCTAGTAATTCATCTACGGCCTCTGCGGGCATCTCCAAGCCCTTTTTCAGGGCGTTACCGATGGTCTTCCGCCGCTGGCCAAAGGCAGCCTTTACCACCCGGAAGAAGGTCTCCTCATAGATGGCGTTGGGGAAGGGCTGCTCCCGGGGTATGAGCCGAATCACCGCGGAGTCCACCTCGGGCTTCGGATAGAATACCGTCCTGGGCACGTTACAGACTAGCTCAGGAACGCTTTTGGCCTGGGCCGCCACCGACAACACACCATATTCCTTGGTCCCGGGCGAAGCCAGGATCCTTTGGGCCACTTCCCTTTGCACCATACAGGTGATACTGGCCAAAGGCACCGTGGCCGCCAGTAAATGCATAATTATCGGGCTTGTCACATAATAGGGCAAATTCCCTACGGTTTTGATTATACCATAGTCACCGGCCAATGACACAAGGGTGTCAATCGGTAATTCCAGGATGTCCCCTTCAATAACCCGTACATGGGGAAGATGTCCAAGGTTTTGTTGCAAAAGGGGGCTCAACCGGTGGTCCTTCTCCACCGCGATGACCGCCCCGGCGTGCTCGGCCAGGGCCTTCGTGAGGGTACCCAATCCCGCTCCGATTTCTATCACCAAATCGCCGGAATCGGGCTCTACAGCAGCAACTATCTTATTGACAATATTAGCATCCACCAAGAAGTTTTGTCCCAGTCTCTTGCTGGGACGGATCTGTTGGGATGCCAGCTGTTGTCGCACTACGCTGACACTGGTAAGATTGACCTCCACAGGCCTGTTCACTCCAAGATATATACTTTCACTATCCGACGGCCGAAATGCACCGCCTCACGGTAGGTATCAAAGCAAAGATCGATGATGTTCCCCTTGATGGCTCCGCCGATGTCCGCGGCCACAGCGATACCATATCCAGGAATGTACATCCGAGTACCCAGGGGAATCACCGAAGGATCCACCGCCACCACACCGTACCCGGCCGGGGCACCAGTGTAGGTGGTACCGTCGGCCCATTTGCCCGTACTCTCGGGACCCGGATAATAAGCGGTGGCCTCTAACTCCAGTACCTTTCGGTAACGGATTGACCCTGCTGGAGTCTCGGCAGTATAATACAGAATCTTTGTCCCCATGGCAATAATCTGGGGAACCGGCTCCTTTACCACCTCTTGGGAGATCAGCTCCTCGCTGGCCAAGACCCCGTCGTGGTACGTCAGTCGGTAGATATCCTCCCGGATCCCGTTATCTCCGGTCTGCACTGTCACCGTCCGGCCCTGTTCCAGATCATGGTCCACCGTCTGGATCACCCGGTAACCCAAGAGTACCTGCTTTGTAATATATTCTTCTTCCACCCGGACGATCTTAACCAAGGCATCCTCCGTCAGGGTAGTGGATACGTCGGGAACCACGAAGTCTAACTCGCCCAGGGCAATACCCAACTGATCCAAGACGTCCCTTACCGTCGTCTCCGTGGTATGGTGAATATACCGACGACCATCGACCTGCAGGGTTACGGTAAAGGCTGGTTGGACAAAGATCTCCATTCCCGGCACGACTTCGCTATCTAAAGAGGGATACACCGCGTCGAAGGAAGAGATGGAGATAGGGAATTCCGCCACCACCTCTTCCACCGTTTTCGCTTTCGTTTTCAGTTGCCAGGTGGTTTGACCGTAGACCACCACCACCACCTCGGAAGAAAAATCCCGCTGCCCTGCACAGGTGAGCAGGGCCAAAATCCCTAGGACAACCGCCACTAGAAGAAGCGGATGCCGATACCGAACAGGCCGCATTGGTCGCCTCCCAAACAGCTCAATCCCTATTCAACCACCGGTAGGGATCCAGCTTTTCTCGCAGCTCACTAATACTGTATTCACCGATATGCTCAATGATGTTCACAATCTCTTGGAACTCGGCTTCCGTGATCTTGCCCTGTTTACACAATTCGTCGTAAGCCATCACAAATTGCAGTTTCAGCCGTTCACTTTCAGCGTCCAGATCAGGCACCTATCTCCGCCTCCTCTCGGAACGACTCATCTATGAACCGGGTGTACTCGGGAACCCACCGCAGGATAGCCTTGCCGGTCTGCCCTTTACGCTGCTTGGCAATGATTACTTCCACCAAACCCTGGGTCCCCTCTGCAGCCGCCTTGTCGGGATAGTAATAGTCTTCCCGGTAAAGGAACATGATCACATCGGCAAACTCCTCGATGTTTCCACTATCCCGCAGATCCGACATCCTGGGCCGTTTGTTGTCGCGGGCTTCCACACCGCGGTTCAACTGAGACAGGAGAATGATGGGCAGATCCAACTCTCCCGCCAAGTCCCGCAGTTCCCGAACGATATCCCCCACCTGCAGAGCCCAGTTGCGGTTACTATCCCCGGTGGGACGAATGAGTTGCAGATAGTCGATGATGACAAGACCCAGATCCTTATGCTCAGCCTTGACTTTCCTGGCTTTAGCCCGGATCTCCCCCACGCTAAGACCGCGGGTATCCACGATTTTAATCGGCAGATCATAAAGTTCATTGAAGACCTGCTCCGTAACCGCGAGCTTCTCGTCATCAAGGCGGGTGGCGTAATCGAAAGACGTCACCGCCGGGCCCCGGTCTTTGTACCGGAAGAGCTCACTGAGCACGATGCGGTCACCAATCTGTTCATCATCCATCTCCAAACTGAAGATTAATACGGGTATATTCCGTTTGGCAACATTCATGGCAAAATTGAGGGCCAAGGCTGTCTTACCCATACTTGGACGGGCCGCCAGGATGATCAGGTCCTTCTTCTTGAAGCCGGTGGTCAACGCGTCGATGGACGGGAAACGCACCGGCAGGCCATAGGAGACCTTACCCTCCCGCCGTTCAATGAGATTGGTATAGCACCTACTAAGTACATCGATCAGGTCCTTGGCATCTTCCCCTTCTCCTTCGCCCTGGCAGGCTTGGAAGATGAGCTCCTGGGCCTTTGCTTGGATGGCACTGAGACTCTCTTCAGTGTTAAGGCGCACCATTTCCTCGATCTTCGCGACGGCATTGAGGATCCGACGTCGGGCAGCCTTGTCCACCAGAGTATCGATACTGGGCTGCAACTCCGCCTGGCTGACGAAGGACTCGGTCATCTGCAAAAGGACGTCATCGATATCCTTAAGACTCTCGTCATTTCTGAGCCGGTTGTAGACCTGGGTGTAGGATATATACCCACTGGCATTGTACAAATCCCAAATCGCTCGGAATATCTTGCGGTGTCTTATATCGTAAAAATGGTCTTCCCTGAGCCGGTCAATGCAATGGTCCACCCGCTCCGGATGCCTGATCAGAATGCCCAGTACCCGTTGCTCCGCCTCAAGGTCGTAGGGAACAAAGGCTTGTTCCTTCCCTGGTTGATTAGTCATCTGGGTACAACTCCTTCCAGATCTTTAGCCGGTCTTCATCCACTATGTTATAGGCGGTGGCATTTGGCCAACCCTCGTAAGTCTCGTTCACAGTTTCTTCTGGCTGCATACCGGCCAAAGCCCGGACCTTGATCTTTTTCTTAATCAGGTGATCCACAGTGCGAACCCCCTGGTTGCTCCAATTGCGCAGGATCCCCTCGAGGTATTCAAAACGGGGCGACTGGGCCGAAAGGGCAGTCTCCTCGATAGCAAGGGCAATCACATCGGCACTCATCTTCTTATGTTCCATCCAATACTCTAGCTTCTGGTATTGGGTGGGACCGATCAAACCAATCCGGTTAGCGTAAAGCTCCAACACTGAATCCAGGTCCGGATTTACCTCTGTGGGAAGACTGGTCTGTTCCTGAGCGGTAGGTTCCAGGGATAGATCCTCTCCCTCGAGGGCAACGCTAGCAGCCACTTGATCCCAGAATTCCTCTTCGGAAACTGTCTCAGGCTGCTCAACAGGGGCTTGGCGGGGAAGTCCCGTTGGTTCTTTCAAGATCCAACCTGTGCCATCGGCCTTTAAGAGTCCCACGTTTTCCAATCGCTTCAGGATGTTATCCACGGACCGGCCGTCCAGATCCATCTGGCTCATCAAGTACTCCCGGGCAGTGTCCCCATGCTGGATTTCCACCAACACCCGCAGATTCAGCCAAGCCGCCACCGCCAATGGTCCCACCATCGGCTGATAGTCCGTAAACAGCTCCACCGGAACCGACAGACAACGCCGCGTTCTTCCCTCAAGTCTAATATCCGACTTCTTGCCCATCTAACCTACCCCCCTTCCTCTCAGCAAGCCACAGGATTATCTTTTGACCACACGAAAACTGCAGAACAAAAAAGCCCACAAGCAGACGGGCTTTCCAAGACAAAAGTAGGCTTTAGATCTTTGGTCAGCTAGTACAAAATGACATTCTCTATTTGGCCGCGGAAATCCTGCCCTAAGATCAAAACCCTAAAGTTCAGAAAGAAAGGCAATAGTCAATGCTTAGCCCGTAGAAGACCCACTATGCCAGCCATGCCCTATTGTTCCTCAGCCAAGTCCAGGCACAGCACGAAGATGTGATATGGAACAACGTTGACGGCGGTATGTCTAAACCGATAGAATGAAGCAACATCAAGCCACGGAAGGCAGTCATGATACATGTTCGCACAGTTCATAGCAAGAATGGACATATTGCCGTGGTAACAAGCGATACAGTTCTGATAACCAATGTGCAGTCCGCTCTGGATCGCATCGCAGCTGTGAGCTTCGAGACTGGCCACTGCGCGGTTGTTATAAATAAGTCCGCCATCTGCGAAGAGCTTTTCCACCTGAAAACGAGGCTCGCAGGAGAGATTGTGCAAAAGTTCATCAACTACGATGTGAAGATGGGCATCGTAGGGAATTTTTCTCAGTATACCAGCAAGAGCCGTCACGATTTCATCTATGAAAGCAATATGGGTGGACGCATCGTCTTCGGACCCACCGAGGATGCCGTCATTGAACTCCTAGGCTAAAGACACGGTCAAACGAAAGACTTCGTTTAACCGACGCCGGAGGCCGACCAGTCAGTACTTAAGCCACCGGTTATAGCCCCTCTGAGGAGCATTTGAACGATAATATCTGATAAACCCTGTCTCCTTCCGCCTTGCCTCCGCGTC
>DUMW01000034.1 GCA_012839765.1 Bacillota bacterium | reverse complement strand
CCAACAAATGCTTAACCTCGCTGCCTTTATCCATGGTAATCGTTGGGACGAGTACTGGCAGCCAAAAATAGCATAATGTACGGGGGTAGAGTGATGATTTCTACCTACGTTTTGTGCGTGCACCCATCAGGCCCTTTGGGTATTGACAAGGGGCGGAATCCATGCTATTTTGTACTCGGATGTTAGGTTAGCTTTACTTTTACCCTGGGACCCTGTCCTTGGCAAGGGACATACAGAGCAAATGAGGTGAAGCATTAATGCCCGGTGGAATTACTCCGTCATTGGAGGACTACCTGGAAACGATCCTCGAGGTAGCTGATGCCAAGGGCGGGGCACGGACTACAGATATCGCAGACAGATTGGGCGTTTCCAAAGCCAGCGTCAACCAGGCAGTAAGTCAACTGGCTGAACGGGGCCTTGTCCGGCAAGAACGATACGGACCTGTCTATCTAACAGAACTGGGACAGGCCAGAGCAGCCCTGGTCTATAAGCGCCATCAGGCCATTAAGTCCTTCCTGATGACAGTGCTGGGTGTAAGCGAAGCCACGGCGGAAGATGACGCCTGCAAGATTGAACACGTTCTCAGTAGAGAAAGTATGGAATGCCTCTTGGATTTCATGGAAAAGCACCACAACGCTTCCAATTAATCATTGACCCGCACCACATGTTGGAGAGGAGGTAAGACGACCACTAGGAAGTATACTTCGGTCGTCAACGCCATGCATAACTGCTCTTTAGACAAATTGACCCCCGGCATGAAGGGGATTATCTCCAGCTTGACTTGTAATGGAGCACTGCGACGAAAACTGATGGACATGGGCTTCACCCCGGGAACAGAGATCTACGTGGAAGGAACTGCACCGTTGAAAGATCCGATCATCGTTTGCGTACGGGGTTGCCGCTTGGGACTGCGCAAGAAAGAGGCTGCATCCGTTATGATCAGGGAGCAACAATTGGCCTATGCCCCGGGACATCGTCGGCGGTTCAGAGGTCAGGTACAACACAAGGTTTCATAGCATCTTTTTTTGCCCAATAAGTTAGGTTACATTAACTTATTCAGTGGTGCATCGAAGGAGGATTTGAAGAATGGTTGCGGCAACTCGGAAACCGGTGATTGCCATCGCGGGCAATCCCAACTCGGGAAAAACGGCCCTCTTTAACGGGATCACCGGCGCCAGGCAACATGTGGGCAACTGGCCTGGGGTCACCGTAGAGAAGAAGACCGGATCGGTGGTTCATGAGGGCGTTGAGCTTTCGGTCGTCGATCTTCCCGGGACCTATTCCTTTAGTTCCAGTGCCATTGATGAAACCATCGCCCGGGACTTCATTCTCTGGGAGAACCCCGACGCGGTGATCAACGTGGTGGACACCACCAACCTAGAGCGCCATCTCTATCTTACAGTTCAGATTCTGGAAATGGGCGCCCCGGTCATCCTTGCGTTGAATATTTTCGACGAAGCAAAAAAGCTAGGAATCAAGGTTAATCTAGATAAATTGGAGGCCCGATTACGCACAAAGGTGGTTCCCACGGTAGCCATTGAGCGAAAGGGCATCCCAGAGCTGCTCACCACAGCGATACAGATGGTGAAGAACAGGAATCAAGGTTCTGCTAAGTTCACCATAGACTATGGGCCCGCGGTGGAAAGAGAGATTGCAGAGCTGAGCCAACTGCTGGACACCATCCTCCAAAAGAAGGTAAGGACTTCCACCCGCTGGTTCGCCATCAAGCTGTTGGAACACGATGACCACATCCGCGGGAAACTGTTTAAAGGACTCGCAGACGAACAAGTTAAGCAACTGGAAACAAGGGTGGCCATGGCCCGGTCGCGTATCCAACAGGAGACCGGTCAGGACCCGACGGATTTGATCGCCGAAAAACGATATGCTTTAACCGCGAAGATCACTAAGGAGACTACGACTACCCCGGAGGATGTCATCCGTCCCTCCACGATGGTCGATCGGATCCTGTTAAACAAATGGTTGGCCTATCCCCTTTTCCTAGTTGTGATGCTGCTAATGTTTCAGCTGACCTTCACCCTCAGCGATCCCATTGTGGAATGGCTAGGCGGTGTCATTGAAACCTTTAGCGAGTGGGTCTATGGCAGTCTGACAGGTCTCGGTGCACCAGAAATGTTGGTAGGCTTCCTCACCGATGGCATTCTTGGTGGCTTGGGGGCGGTCTTCGAATTTGCTCCCCCGATCTTCTTCCTGTTTTGGATTATCACCCTGTTGGAAGACGTGGGGTACATTGCCCGGGCCGCGGTGTTGTCGGACAGGCTGATGCGTAGTGTCGGTCTGCATGGTAAAGCCTTCATTCCCATGATCCTTGGTTTTGGTTGTAACGTGACCGGTATTCTGGCCACCCGCAGCCTAGATAACCCCAAAGACCGTTTAATCTCCATCCTGGTAAATCCGTTGATTTCCTGTTCAGCCCGGCTGCCGGTTTATGTGCTCTTTGCCTCAGCCTTCTTCCCGAAGCACCAGGGAATCGTGGTCTTTTCCCTCTATGTACTAGGGGTGGTCCTCGCCGCGGTGATGGCAAAAATCTTCAGCCTGTTCATTAAGTCCGATTCCACGTCAACCTTCGTGATCGAACTGCCACCGTACAGGCTCCCCCGGCTCAAGGACATTCTCATTCAGACCTGGGAACGGGCCAAACACTTCTTGGAGCGAGCGGGAACCGTTATTTTTATATCGATCATCGTGGTGTGGGTGTTGTCCAATTTGCCGCCCAACATCGAGCCCGGTAGCCCCGATTCCCTGATCGCCCGTATCGGCGGCTTCTTCGCCCCGATTTTCAAACCCGCAGGCTTTGGTACCTGGCAAGCAAGCACCGCCCTAATTTTCGGTGCCCTAGCGAAAGAACTGATTCTTGGTACTTTAGCTGTCCTCTACGGAGCAGGCGAAGCAGGACTGGCAGCAGCGTTGCAAGCCCAGTGGACTCCCCTGTCGGCTTACGCCTTCTTGGTGATGTCCTTGATCTACATCCCCTGTGTGGCCACCATTGGTGCCATTCGACAGGAGACTAACTCCCGCAAGTGGACCTTCTTCGCCGTGGGGTACACCCTGTTTTTGGGCTGGCTTCTGGCGGTAGTGGTCTATCAAGTTGGTAGTCTACTAGGCTTTGCCTAATTCCCCTCCCCCTTCACTCACCAGGTATAGGAAAAAGGGCACCAAGGGGTGCCCTTTTTCTGCGAAATCTTGTATAAAAGGGAACCGCGGAACACCACTCCGCGCCTCCCTTTACGTGTATCATCCTGCTTCCAGGGGTAGTGGGTAACAACTCACTGGGATTCAGGCT
Source organism: Bacillota bacterium (assembly GCA_012839765.1). Classification (NCBI taxonomy): domain Bacteria; kingdom Bacillati; phylum Bacillota; species Bacillota bacterium. The sequence goes on along the minus strand of DUMW01000034.1, from coordinate 29,528 downwards.
TTCAAAAGCTCCTGGAGGAAGGTTACGGCCTTCCGAATATCCACTTCCGGGTTTGCCCCCACTTCCCGCTCGATGGTGAGGTATCCGTCAAAACCAATCTCCCGTAAAGCTTTCAGGTAAGCAGGAAAGTCCACCTGACCCTCACCGAGGGGCGTTTCTAGGAAGTAGTCCTCCAGTCGCAGGTCTTCGATGCCACCCTCTGCGAAATAGTCATAGATCACCTTTGGGTCGGTCTGTTTCCGCATGATACCATCTTTGGCATGGGTGTGCACAATGTAATCCTTAAGGGTGTACACCGCCTGCACCGGATCATCGCCGGTGACCATCACCAGGTTAGCCGGATCCATATTCACCGCAATCCCTTTGCCGGGGATGGAATCCAGGAACTTCTTCAGCGTGGTCGCCTTTTCGGGCCCTGTTTCGATGGCAAAATGGGCTCCGATGCTGTTGGCATACTCCGCTAGTTCTGAACAGGCCGCGTGGAGGAGCTGCCAGGTGGGATCCTGTTCATCGGCGGGAATCACGCCCACATGGGTGGTCACCACGTTAGTCCCCAGCTCTACCGCTAGATCCATAATCTCCTTGGATCGCTGGATCTTCCGGGGATTATCCTCGGCCCGGGTAAAACCGTGGCCACCCAAATCGCCGCAGATGGCAGAGATCTCTAATCCCAAGTCTGCGATATAGTTCCGTAAGTCTTTCCTCGCCTGGGTCGACAGGTTCTCCGGCGCCATCTCGCCGGACACGGCATACATCTGCACACCGTGGGCCCCGACCTCTTTTGCCTTCTTCAATCCTTCGCGGATCCCCAACCGAAAGGAGTCAACGATTACTCCAATCTTCAAGCCTACCGCCTCCTTTGTCAAGCCGATTGTACCTTATAGCTCCCGTTACATTTGGACCGGTTTTCCGGTTTTCGCCGACTCGATGGCGGCAAGGCCTACTGACAGGCTACGCCGGGCCTCCTGCGGGGGCATCTTGTCCACCGGGCGATCCTGGGCTACACAGTCGAGGAAGTATTCGATCTCCGTTTGGTAAGCGTCTTTGCCCTCCACCGGAATAACCTCCACCGGCTGACCGGGCCGATACACCTTGATCCCCCGGGCCACTTTATCCCGTGCCTCGATGTTCACCCCGGCCCGGGAGGAGAACTCCAGACACCCCTTCTCACAATAGATAGTCATCTCGGTGGTAAAGGGATAATCCGTGGGCATCAACCAGCCACCACCTACCGACACCCGCCCGCCGTTTTTGTAAGTGACGGAGGTGTCCACCATGGCCACACCGCCCCGCTCATCCACCACACCTACGGCCGAGACCTGCTGGGGATCCCCAAACAACCAGGTCAGATAGTCCACGTCGTGGATGTGTAGATCCAAGGCAGCACTACCACTGAGCTTGGGATCCAGTAGCCAGTGGTTCCAGCTATACGAAGGGGTCTGGGAGAAGCGACAACCTGTGGCAAAGAGCGGCCGTCCCAGGCTCCCCTCCTGGATTAACTCATACATCAGGGCATACTCAGGCCAAAACCGCAGGCACTGGGCTATCATCAACTTCACGTTGGCCTTCTCTGCAGCTGCAATCATGGCATCAGCCTCTTCCAAGGTCAAAGCCATGGGCTTCTCACAAAGGACATGGCGACCCTGCTCACAGGCAGCCACCGCATGTTCCGCATGCAGGAAGGTGGGCAAACAGATGTCGATAACGTCCACATCGGCTTCCTTAATCAAGGTCATCCCGTCTTTGTATACCTTCGCGCCAAAGTCCTTGGCAAGCTTCTCGGCCTTTTCAGGTACCACATCAGCCACGGCCACCACTTGGGCCTTGTCCTTTAGATTCTTGTACCCGGCAGCATGAACCGATGCGATCATACCTGCACCTAGAATACCTACTTTCAACATTTGATTTCCTCCCTATAGTTTAAAGATTTTCTCCATGGCAGCACAGGTGTCATAGGCCAGCTGTGCCCCATCGTATTTATAAGGTGGCAAGATCTCAGCGGTGACGTAACCGTCATAGCTGATCTCCCGCAAAGCCTTTATTACCTCCGGCCATGGCACATCACCCTCTAACAGGGCAACGAAGCCATCCACAGTCCCCACAGACTTCCGGAAATCTTTGATGTGAACTCGCTTGATCCGTTCGCCCAGGATCCGAATCCAGTCCTGGGGATACCCCGCAAACAGCACATTACCCACGTCAAAGTAGGCACCTACATAGGGGCTGTTGATCTCATCGATAAACCGGGCCATCTCCAGGGGACTGAGCAAGAACTTGTTCCAGACGTTCTCAATCCCGATAGTCACTTGCAGTTCTTCGGCCACCGGGGCTAATTCCTTCAAGGCGGCCATGCTCCGCTCCCAGGCCACGTCATAGGGTACCACATCACTGTTGGGATTGAAGAACACATCTACCGCGCCGGGCACCACCAAAATGGCATCGGTACCCAGCCACTTAGCCGTCTGCAACATTCCCTTGACGATCTCCTTGGCCTTCTGCCGGGTATCGGGATCATCGGCGGTCAGGGAATAGGTCCAGAACAATCCGGTGGCCAAGGCCGCAATTTCCAGCCCCGCCTGCTCCACCGTCTCCTTCACTTTCAAAACTTCTTCCTTGGTACCAGACAAGGATAATGGACCGGTCTCGTCGTAGGAAAGCTCGATGGCGTCATATCCTGCATCCTTAGTAGTCTTTACAATCTGCTCTAAGCTCCAGTTGCCGGGAAACATCCAGTAGCTGATACTCTTTTTCATTGAGCCGTCGCCTCCTTATAGGTGGTTAAATGATTCCCAGAGGAATGCCGCAGCGGCGCCCATCACCGAGTGATACGGGCCAAAACTGGCCGGGACAATCCTCACTTCCCGCACGTTGTGTTTCATCACATGGGGCAAAGTAGCCGCCCCCAAGACATCAATGAACTCCTCACTCACAGGATCCAGTCTGCCCGCAACGAAGATCATCTCCGGATCCAACAGATTGATCGCTTGGCCCAGGGCTTTGCCAATGTGTCGGGTCCCTTCCCGCAGTACCTGCCAGGCCCTTTCATCACGGTCCTTCAGGGCCTTCACGTAACGCTCAATGAAATCCTCAGAAAGGGCTCCAGCGGACCACCATTGCCGAGCCATCACCCCCAGGCTGGCCATCACCTCTAAGCAACCCCGCTGCCCACACTGACAGGGAACCCCATCATCGTCCACGGACACGTGCCCCAATTCTCCCGCCATCCATCCGGAGCCCCGGAAGGGTTGGCCACTCAGCCACAATCCGGCACCGATTCCTTCGCCCACTACTACGTACATGGCATCGTCCACACTGTGCCAATCGCCAAACCACAACTCACCGAAGAGCCCCGCCAAACAGTCCCGTTCCGCCACCACCGGGACATTCAGTTCCTGCTGCAAGAACTTGGCCAAGGGCACCCGTTCCCAGCCTAGGGCAAAGGAGACAATAATCTCCTGATTGGTGTAGTCAAATAGGCCGGGAATGCTCAGACCAATCCCCAAAAGCTCTTCCTCTGTTAACCCATCCTGGGCGATCACCCCCCGGAGCGCGTCAATGACATCCTGGAGCAGTACGGAACCACCGTTCCGCTGCCAGGGAATAACTCTATAGGATCTCACTGCCGCATCCAAGCCCACCACGGCCACCTGAATACCCTGCCCGTCCAGATGAGCTCCCACTACGTACCGATCCTTGCGGACTTGCAGGAGCACCGGCCGTCGGCCACCACTGGATACCTCGAAGCCCTCTTCCGTCACCAAGCCGAGTTCATAAAGATCGTTTACAATCTTCCCAACGGCAGCCCGGGTCAATCCAGTACGTTTTGCCAAGTCTGGACGCGTCAGAGGGCCATAGCGGCGGATTTCTTCCATTATAAGTTTACGGTTATAGGAACCAACGGATTCGGTCCGTTGTCCTCTCCCCTTTGCCCTCTGGATATCCACAAGTCTTTGCAAACCTCCTTTACAAAGTCTATATTCGACACCGCCGCCTGAATACCTCCCAATTGAGGAAAGATTTTTTGCAATAATTCTAGTGGCCGTTGGCGATCTTAAGATCCAAGCTAATATCCAGCGCTTTCACCGAGTGGGTAAGGGCACCCACGGAGATGATATCCACACCGCACTGGGCAACCTCCACGATGTTCTCCTCATTGACACTACCCGAAGCTTCCACTAGGGCCCGCCCATCGATGAGTTTGACCATCTCCTCCATCAGAGCTGGCGACATATTGTCGAGCATAATAATATCCGCGCCCGCGTCTAAGGCCTCCCTCACTTGCTCCGGTTCCTTAGTCTCCACCTCAATTTTGGCCGTAAAGGGCACTCGACTGCGCGCCAGGCGAACCGCCTCGGTGATGCTGCCCACCGCCACGATATGGTTGTCCTTAATCATCACCGCATCGTCAAGGCCCAAACGGTGATTGCCTCCTCCCCCAACCCGGACCGCATATTTCTGCAAAAGGCGTAGTCCCGGCAGGGTCTTGCGGGTCTCCACCAAAGTACAGGGGTAGTCCGCGATCAAGGCCTTCAGTCGGGCCGTCTTGGTACTGATCCCTGACAAATGCTGAATGAAGTTCAACAGGACCCGTTCTCCCATCAAGATGGCCCAAGCAGGACCCTGAAGTTGGGCAAGCACATCGCCTTTGGCAATCTGCTCCCCATCCCGCACCAAGACCTTTACCTGCACTTGGGGACACAAGACATCAAACACCCCGTAACAAATCGCTTCCCCACAGAAGATCCCCTCATCCTTGGCCTTCAGGATCGCCGTGCCCCACGCATCGGAGGGCACCAAGGCCTCGGTGGTGATATCTCCCCGACCAATATCTTCCCTGAGGGCTTGATCAATGATCGGCCGGATCTTATACAGCAATGCTCCTTCCAACAACCCAGTAATCCCCTTTCCTAATCCACAGCACTAAATTCCGGTTCCAACTGATCCCGCTGTAGGATGATATGTTTGCGCCATGCCTCGTTCGGCTCCGGCACATCAGTCCGGAAATGGGCTCCCCGGCTTTCCTGGCGGGTCAAGGCGGCCTTGGTTATGAGCCTGCCGATCAGCAAGATATTCTTCAATTCCAGGGCTTCCTTGCTCCACACCCCAGCCGTCAGTTCCTCCACTTCTAAAGTAAGCTCCTCCAACACCCTTTGGGCCCGGGTTAAGGAGTCGTTGCAGCGCACAAGTCCCACCAAGTCCCACATGACCTTTTGAGTCTGCCCTCTGAGGCGGTGAATTTCCTGATTGTCCCAGGTGTCCTTCCGGGGTAGGGCGGACACATAATCCCTAAACCGGCTGGGATCTGGGAGTATAGGATGGCGCCGGGCAAATTCCACTGCCGCCAGAGCGGCCCGCTGACCAAAAACCACCGTCTCCAAAAGGGAATTGCTGGCCAGGCGATTGGCTCCATGCACCCCCGTGCAGGCCACTTCGCCACAGGCAAACAGGCCCGGAATCGAGGTGGCTCCCTCCAGGTCCGTCTGGACACCACCCATGAAATAGTGGGCCGCCGGAGCCACAGGGATATAGTCTCGATCCATGGACAAACCCTGTTCCTGACACCGGGCCCAAATCGTGGGAAATCTGTTTTTCAAGTGTTCGCTGCCGAGGGAGGTGGCATCCAGGTAGACGAAGGGCGTCTTGGTCTCTTCCATCTCCCGCCAGATGGCACGGGCCACCACGTCCCGGGGAGCTAGATCCTTTAATGGATGGCGCTTCTGCATGAACGGTTCCCCATGGACATTCCGCAGGATCGCTCCCTCACCCCGGACCGCTTCGGAAATCAGGAAACGTTGACTAGTCCCGCTGCCCACTAGCACCGTAGGATGAAACTGGATGAATTCCATGTCCTTGAGCTTGGCCCCCGCCCGATAGGCCAAGGCCATACCATCGCCCGTGGCAGCCTCGGGGTTCGAAGTTTCGGCATAGACCTGTCCTGCGCCACCAGAGCTGAGCACCACCGCCCGCGCCAGGTAAATCTCCAGCTCTTGCTGGGGATTCACCACCAAAACCCCGACACAACGGCCCTCTTGTACCAACAATTCGGCCACGAAATGATCTTCCTTGATGTGAATGTTGGAATGCTCTCTGGTAAGCTGGGCAAGTCGATCACTGATGGCTTTCCCGGTGGAATCTCCCAGGGCGTGTAGGATGCGGCCCTGGCTGTGCGCCCCCTCCCGGGTGAGGGCAATGTGTCCATCTACCCGGTCGAATTCTACTCCTAACCCGATGAGCTCCATAACCCGTTGGGGTCCCTCTTCCACGAGCACCTTCACCGCGGAGCGGTCACACAGGCCCGCCCCAGCCCGGAGGGTATCTTCTTCGTGCAGTTCCGGCGTATCGGGTTCCTTGAGGGCCGCGGCCATACCCCCTTGGGCGAAGTAGCTGTTGCTGTCCTCAAGATCACTTTTGGTCACCAGGATGACATCCCCATGGGCCGCCAACCTCAGGGCAGAAAAAAGGCCCGCGATACCGGAGCCTATGACCAGAAAGTCCGTCTGGTACATCCCTTGATCCATAGATTTCGCCTTCCCTAGTTTATAATGCCAGCATCCGTTCCACTGCGGCCAATGCTCTGCTCCGCAAAGGCTCCTCCACCACCACATGGTGGGTATTGGTCTCAAGGGCGTCTAGTACCATCTGGATACTGGAGATCTTTTTCATATTCGGACACACCAAACCCGGGCTGAGTATAAAGAAGGTCTTGCCAGGGTTCTCCTTCATGAGCCGGTGCAGCAACCCCATCTCCGTACCAATGATGAACTTCTGCGCCGAAGAATTCTTCACGTACTTAAGAATACCAGTGGTGCTGGCTACCTCATCGGCCAAATCCACCACTTCCGGCGGACACTCAGGGTGCACTACGACAATTGCATCGGGATGGGCTTCCCGCGCCCGCTTGACATCTTCGGCCCGCAGCCGGTGGTGGGTAATACAGAACCCTTGCCAAGGGATGATTTCCTTGTCCGTATGGCGCGCCACCCAGCTGGCCAGGTTCTGGTCCGGCACAAACAGGACCCGATCCTGCTCTAGGGAGTTGACCACCTTCACCGCGTTGGCCGAGGTACAGCAAATGTCACTTTCGGCTTTCACTTCCGCGGTGGAGTTCACATAGCACACCACCGCTGCATCGGGATACTCTTTCTTCTTTTCGATCAATGCGTCGGCAGTGGCCATGTCAGCCAAAGGACAACCCGCATCCTTAGCCGGCAGGAGGACGGTTTTGTCGGGATTGAGGATTGCCGCCGTTTCTGCCATGAAATCAACACCGCAGAAGACGATCACCTCGGCATCGGTTTCCCTTGCCAACCGTGCCAGTTCCAATGAATCCCCTGTAAAATCTGCTATATCCTGGATTTCAGGGAGTTGGTAATTATGGGCAAGGATGAGGGCATTGCGTTCTTTTTTCAGCTGTTGGATTCGCTCCTCAATTTCAGCTCTAGTTGACATTACCTTACCCCCATTTAAAGGTGCGTCAAAGACCTGACGCATGTTTTAGTAAATGATAACACATGTATTCCTAACAAGCAATAAGCTGGGATTTCGAAAAGATCACCGCATAAAGCTGCCAATACCTTCGGTATTTCTCCTTGCCTGCAAGGAACTTCCCAAGAAGGGAAAAGGACTCCCGGCACTAAATCAAAAAACCGTTGTCTTTCTCCCACAAGGGGCAGGTAAAACCCCCAGCCTGGCGAATTTGGGTAAGAGAACCATGCAACGTCCTAGGAGGTGGCCCGTTGAATCTGGCACCATATTTGGAAGACCTAGAAGCGCGCATCGATGACAAGGTGGAAGACGAGCTGTTAAATCAATGGATAAAGTTCGTCAATGGGGAGTGGCCGGAGGAGTTCTTCCGTCCCGCCCGTCCGGAAAAATCCCCGCCAAAGATAGACTGGCCCAACATTACCATCAATGAGGCTATTGCTGACCACGATAAGATGATCCTCTCCCAATTGGCCTCCTGTTCTGCGACCTTGGCCGCAGGGACAGGCAAGATGCTCTGTGTTCGCAGCAACTACGGAACCAGCATCCTCCCTTCCCTGTTTGGGGTGAAGCTCTTTTTTATGGACGATCGGTATAACACCTTACCCACGTCGTATCCCATCGAAAACGCTAAGGAAGGTATCCGTGAACTGTTAAAACAGGGAGTGCCCGATCTATCCCGGGGATTGGGGGCCAAAACCTTGGAAATGGGCCAGCGGTTCGTGGAGGTCTTTGCACAGTATCCAAAAATCAAAAAGCATGTGCATATCTACCACCCGGACCTGCAAGGACCCATGGACGTCTGTGAAGTGATCTGGGGTAGTCAGCTTTTCCTAGACATCATGGATGAACCCAACTTGGTGAAGGACTTCCTAGAACTCATCACCGAAACATACATCGCCTTTATGAAAGAATGGCAAAGGATTGTACCACCCCAAACCCCCTGGTCGGTCCATTGGGGTGTGGTGCAAAAAGGGCAGGTTATGCTACGGAACGACTCGGCCGTAAACTTTTCCCCCGGGATGTTCGCCGAGTTCTTCCGCCCCTATGATCAAAGGATTCTTGAAGAGTTCGGTGGAGGATCCATGCATTATTGCGGACGCGGCGATCACTTTGTGGCCCTAGCCGCAGAAACCAAGGGATTGTATGCCTTTAATCTAGGTCAGCCGGAACTCAATGATCTAAAGACCATTTATGAGCACTCGGTGGCCCGGGGCATCCAACTCCTGGACTTCCCGGTGAACTTAGCCCAAAGCTTGCTGGAAGACAACTATCGCCTCTACGGCCGGGTCCACTGCCGCTAATCCTTCGCTAACAGGCCTGTCGCTACAGGAACAGGCCTGTTAGCCTAAACCTCAGTCTTTACATCCTTCTGACATTGTCTTACCCGGAATGGTATAGCGCTTTAGAGACACCGCCCTTTTTCTCCAGAAACTCGTCCTATCTAGCATCCAGATCTGATGAGCACCCCCGGAAAGGGAACCACCGTCACCGTAAGTCTCCCCAAGGGTCAGGTAGATGCCCTCTAAAGGGGGGGTACCCATTGTTCCTACTCGTTAGTCACACCGTACAGATACAACCGCGTCAGTTTCTCCGCCAACTCCTCCAAGGGCACAGTGAATTCCCCATGGAGGGTCGAAGCGTGGATTATATTCACCAGGATGCGGCTGGCCAGATCCAAATCGGGAAAACGCATCTCCCCCCGGTTTTGGGCCCGTTTTAGGATTTCCTCCGCTACATTGGCGATCCTCTGGAACCGGCGCCGGACCAGCTCCCTGCGCCGCGCCCGCTCATTGCCCGCCCCAGGGTCTCCCACCATAGTCCGCCAAAGGGGAGAGTTGTCGGCCAGAAACTCTAAATAGATCGCGATGAAGCTGTGGACCGCCTCGGACAGGGATTGCTCCTTGCCCAGCAAGCTTTCTAGCCGCTGGCATAACTTGTCCTGCTGGTGCTCGATCACCGCATGGAACAGACCTTCCTTGGAGGAGAAGTAATTGTAAACAGTACCTTTACCGGTGTTGGCCAGGGCCACGATTTCATCCACCGTCGCCCGGTGATAACCCTTGGCACTAAAGATCACAAAGGCCGCTTCCAGAATCTCTTCCTTCTTGCTACGCACTTAGACCCCCTCAGCCTTCATCACGGCCCCGAACTGTTTTTGATGCAGCTGGTAGTACAGGCCGCCCTTCTCCAAAAGCTCCCGGTGATTGCCAATTTCCGCGATCTCACCGTCTTGGATCACTACAATCCGGTCCGCATTTTCAATGGTGGAAAGCCGGTGTGCGATAATCACCGCAGTGCGGTCCTTCAAAAGCACCTCCAAGGCCTGTTGAATTAACCCTTCCGTGTGCAGATCTACACTGGAGGTGGCCTCGTCTAGAATCAGAATCTCCGGCTGGCCGATCAAGGCCCGGGCAAGGGACAACAGCTGCCTTTGCCCCACGGACAGGTTGGAGCCACGTTCTGTGAGCATGGTATCAAAGCCATGTTCCAGCTCATTTATAAAAGGCAAGGCGGCCACCTGTTCCGCAGCCCAGCGGATTTCCTCATCGGTAGCATCGGGCTTTCCGAAACGGATATTCTCCTTAATGGTGGCAGAAAACAGGAAGGTATCCTGCAATACAATGCTCACTAGCTTCCGCCAGGAAGCCTGTTCGATCTCCCTCAAATCCCGACCGTCCACGGTGATCCGACCGGAGGTAGGGTCGTAAAAACGACACAGGAGATTGATCATAGTGGTCTTCCCAGCACCAGTGGGCCCCACCAGGGCGATGGTCTCCCCCTTATTGATGGTGAGATTGATGTTCTTCAAGACCGGCTCATCGGGATTGTAGGCAAAGGAGACATTCTCGTAGACAATCTTATCCTTGAATCCATCGATGGCCACCGGTTTGGGGCTATCCTTGATCTCCGGCTCCACATCCATGATCCCAAAGACCCGCTCCACCGCGGCCCCCGCGGATTGTAGCTGGGTATAAATCTGGCTGATGTTCCGCACAGGACCGAAGAACCGCTGGATGTAAGAGATAAAGGCCGCTAGGGTCCCCACGGTCAAGGTTCCCTGCATCACTTGGGTTCCACCATACCAAAGGGCCAGGGCAATACCCACCACACCAATGAGCTCCAAAATCGGCATGAACACCGCAAACAGGTCTAAGGCCCGCACGTTAGCCTCCATGTTTTCCTGGTTGGTCTCCTCAAAACGCTGAATACTGCGTTTCTCCCGGTTAAAGGCCTGGGTGACCTTAACCCCGGAGATGGATTCTTGCAAATTCGCGTTGATCTCCGCCACTTTCCCCCGCACCTGGCGGTGGGCCTGGAGCATGCGCCCCCGAAAGCCAATGGTCACCACAAACATGACAGGCAAGATACTAAAGGTGACCAAGGCCAAGGTGGGATGCATCTCAAACATGATGGCGGCGATGAACACCAGGGTAACTAGATCACTGATCACCGTAATGATCCCCGAACTCAACAGTTCGCTGAGGGTATCCACATCGTTGACGACCCGGGACATGATCTCCCCGGCCTTCCGTTTGGTAAAGAAAGACAGGGAAAGCCTCTGCAGGTGGGAAAACAGATCCCGCCTGAGGTCCGCCAGGGACCTTTGGCCCGACAGGGCCATCCACACCGACTGGCAGTAAGAAGCCACCCAGGCCGCCAGGAAGGTGCCCAGATACAATAGGGCCGTCTTAGTCAATCCCAACATATCACCATTGTGGATATTCTCGTCGATGGCGTGTCGCAAAAGAAGCGGTTGCACAAGGCTAATCCCCACCCCAGCGAACATCATGATCGTCGCCCCAATTAGCAGATGCTTGTAAGGCAAAACATAACGGAATAACCGTTTGAACATCTGGGGGTCCAAGGGGCGCTTTTCATCATCCAAATGAGCTTGTCTAGGCATCCCCCGCATAACCTAGTCCCCCCTCCTCTTCTTCCACGGCACCAAACTGCCGGCGATAAATCTCCTGGTAAAGACCAGGCTGTTTGATCAGCTCCTCATGGGTTCCCTGTTGGACCACCACGCCCTTGTCTAGCACCACGATGATGTCCGCATTCTTCACCGTGGAAAGCCGCTGGGCAATAACAAAGGTGGTGCGCCCGGCGATGAGGGTATCCAGGGCCTGTTGAATCAGATATTCGGTCTCCGTGTCCACACTGGACAAAGAGTCATCTAGGATCAGAACCGCCGGATCCATCAAAAGGGCCCGAGCAATGGAGATGCGCTGTTTCTGGCCTCCAGAGAGATTCAGGCCCCGTTCTCCTACCAGGGTATCATAGCCCTGGGGCAGGGAGACAATGAAGTCGTGAATCTGGGCAGCCTTAGCCGCCTGCTCGATCTCCGCCTGGGTTGCATCGGGCCGTCCGAAGGCGATGTTTTCCCGAATAGTGGTAGAAAACAGGAAGGTCTCCTGCATCACCATCCCAATGTTCTGGCGCAGATCCGCGATCTTCAGTTCCCGGAGGTCAGTGCCGTCGAACCGGACCACACCCCGGTCAGGATCGTAAAAACGCGGAATAAGGTTTATCACCGTGGATTTCCCCGAGCCCGTACCACCCAACAAAGCCACCGTCTGCCCCGGTTCCACCTTTAGATTGAAGCCACGCAGCACCGGTACATTATCCCGATAGCTGAACCACACATCTTCAAACTCAATGGCACCCTTGGGATTCTTCAAAGGCTTGGCATCGGGCGCCTCGGTGATGTCAGAGGTGGTATCCAGGATCTCAAAGATACGGGTGCCGGCGGCCACCGAACGTTGCAACATGTTCCACTGCCAGCCCAGCATCCGCACCGGCATGATTAACCGCATCAAAAGGGAGTTGAAGGCCACAAGGTCTCCTACGGTGAGTGTGCCCTGCATGATCTGCCAACCGCCATACCAGATCAGCACCGCGGTTCCCAAGGCAGTCAGGGTGTTCATCAGGGGGACATAGAAGGCGGAAACCCTAGTCATCTCCAGGTTACGTTCCAAGATCCCCTGGTTTTCCTTTTCGAACTTCTGAACTTCTTCTTTCTCACGGCCGAAGGCCTTCACTACCCGAATCCCTGTGATATTCTCCTGCAGTACCGTATTCATCTGGGCTAGCTGTTCCTGGATCCGTTGGAACTGGGGCCGGATGACCTTACCGTAGTGCAAGACTGTCCATAGCAACAGGGGAATGGTCAGCAACACCAGCAGTGTAAGCCGCCAATGCATCGTTAAAAGCATCACAAGCACTGTAACGAATACAAACACGTTGTTGATCAACCTTGTAAAACCAAGACCCAAAAAGCGCCGCAGGGTTTCCACGTCGGCAGTAACCCGGGACATCAGCTGTCCGGTCTGGGCCTGATCATAGAAAGAGAAGGGCAGGTTCACCATGTGGGAATACATATCGTTCCGCAGTTGGTAAATCACCCGCTGGCCGAGCCGTCCCGACATGGCACTTTCCGCGAAGACCAGGAGGGCATTGACCACACTAACACCTAAGATGAGCATGATACCCTTCAGGAGCACCCCTTCGCTACCGGAACCGTCGGAGATTAGGTCAACAATCTGTCCGGTCAGACGGGGTACCCACAGTCCCAATGCGGCAGATCCCAGCATGCACACCAACACGATGAGCACGTAAAACCACATGGGTTTCAGGTACCTTAGCAAACGCAACAACACTGACAAGGGAATCTCCACCCCCAAGCTAGACCGACTAGTCAGTCAGCAAATGAAAGTTATACCCATCCATACTAATTCGACGGAGGCGGAGAAATTCCTGCCCCGCCTAGCCCAATTTCAGGCCAATAAAGAATCCTACCACAAAGCTGCCAGCCACCGGGATAAAACCACCGAAATTAGCGGCCCAGCTTTGCAGTAACGCGCCAAGCCCGCCTGAGGTTTCCAGGAACGTGTTATACGATGCTTCGATGGTGGCCCAATGAATCGTGATCACATCCAACCGTTCCAAGGTCACTCCAACCAAAACCAAGACCCCAATCAAAAGCAAGAGAACCTTTAACGTTTTTTTCGCTAGGTAGCCGACGGCCAGTCCCAACAGAACCCCCAGACTGATTTGTCCACCGATGATCCCCCAGTTCACATTCTCCGGCATCAGACCCACCTCCTCGCCAAAAAATGTTGTCGACCCACTGTGCAGGCACTACGCCAAAAACCTTGACAACCACGTAGAAACTCCCCGGGTAATGGTCCAGCTTTCTCGCAAAATTAGGGGCTCTCCTGGGAAAACAAAATCGGCAGGTAAATTGGAACCCCGGCCCTGGGCGATACTTGGGATAGGTCTCCAGAGGATGCCACTTGCTTTCTTTTTCCCACCAAAGGCGTCAACTTAGATGCCCCTAGGACCGGCGTCTAGACAAGCGGGGTCAATTGTTAACGGTGAGGTTGAAAAGACCGGGCTTTCCAAGGGCCCCTGCCTTTCACTAAGAAGGAACCCCGAAATTAGACCTTCCTGGCCGCGGTAATGACCTGGTGAGATGCTGATGTTTGCCCAGCCTCTAGTAATATATGCCCGGCCCAGGGCCCTGGTGCCCGCGCCAGACCCATGGGCCGACCACCCCAATCGGGTGACTTGCGGAACAGCGCCTTTGGTCCCGGGATACTGCTGAAAGCACCACCGGACCGCAAATCCACAGGTAATGCCGAGGCATCGCACATAAACTGATGCACCGGATCTGTACCTTGTCCTCGGACAACTGACCCTTTGCCTTCCAAAAACCCGTCGCCTTGGAATCACTATGTGGTTGTCAAGGTACGAGATTTGTCATCACCATCGGCTCGTCCTTTTCTTCTCCTGTTCTATATTTACCCAGTAATTGACCGCTTCCTTCATTAAATTTCCCTAATCTGTGTTTGTTTGTTGTGCCCACAATTCCCTAAGCAGGGCAATCTCCTTGGCGTAATCCCGGTAATCATCCTGGGGAGTCTCCAACACCCAAGGCAGACGAGCAATTTCGGGAACCTGCATCAAATTGGCGAAGGTCTCCAGCCCCAGCTCCCCTTCGCCGAGGTTCGCGTGCCGATCCTTCTTGCTGCCCAAGGTAACCGCCGCGTCGTTGACGTGGAGCATCTTCACCTTGGCAAAACCCACAGTCTTTTCTATATCCTCCACCAGGATAGCTACCCCCTGGGGGGTGCGCAGATCGTAACCGGCCGCAAACAAGTGGCAGGAATCGAGGCAGACTCCCACCATCTCAGGATGCTTCACCAGATCCAGCACCGCCCGTAGGTGGGCGAGGGTGCCGATCTCCGTTCCCCGTCCCGCCATGGTCTCTAGAAGCAACATCGTCTTGCCGCCAAAGCCTTCAAAGGCTTGATCAATAGCCGAGGCCAAGCGTTTGATCCCCGCGGCCTCTCCCTTGCCCAGATGGGCCCCTGGATGGGTGACCAGGTATTCCACCTCCGCCGGAGAAAAACGTCGCAGATCCTCATAGAGCACCCGGCAGGCAAAGTCCCACAGGTCCTCCTTCGGGGTTGCCAGATTTACTGTATAGGGAAAATGTCCCACAATCTCCCATTGATCATACTTCGCCCGATCCTCCCGGAAGCGGACAATTTCATCGTCGGCAATGGCCCGGGCAGCACCGCCCCGGGGATTCCGGGTGAAAAACTGAAAGGTGTTCGCCTGAATTTCCACCGCCATCTTTACAGCATGATCTAAACCCTTCGCAATGGACAAATGGGCTCCAAGCCGCAATGGAATTCCTCCTTCGTTTCGGCCCCGAGGATCACTCCTGGAAACACCGCTAAGTACTCTATCCCTTCGCCACAGGCCCTCCTTTTCCTTTGCGCAGCTTGGTATTGCCCTCCTGTGCTTCCCTCGCATCGGTTCATCCTACAGATGGGTCGCCTGCTTTGCTGCGGACTAAGCCACGTGTTATAATTTGGTCGTACTTAAGGGCGCCCGGCTGTGTTTTTCGGGCAGATCAAAAGAAAAGGAAAGATCAACATGGTTCAAGAACAATGGCGCAAGGAACTGCTGGAAGAGATTAGGACAAAGGCCTATCAAGAAGGAGAGTTTCGCCTGGCTTCCGGGGCCATCAGCAACTACTACATCGATTGCCGGAAGATCACCCTTTCCCCGGCAGGCTGGTTGATTGGGAAAATCATGCTGGAAATGGTGAAGGACCTGAATCTGGATGCCGTAGGCGGCTTGACTCTAGGGGCGGATCCCATCATCGGCGCGGTCACTGCCCTGTCCTATGAGACACCCACCCCCCTGAAAGGGTTCATCGTACGCAAAGAGCCCAAGGGCCATGGGACCGGTTCGTTGATCGAAGGACCCCTGACCCCAGGAGATCGGGTCCTGATCGTGGACGATGTCCTCACCAAGGGCGGCTCCATCCTGAAGGCCATTGAGGCCGCGGAACAGGCCGACTGCACGGTGGCCAAGGTGCTCGTGGTCGTCAACCGCAAACAAGGCGGCGATCAGCTACTTTTAGACAAGGGATACGACTTCTCCGCCATCTTCGATATAGACGACATCAGGGGCTAGCTTGGCCAGCGGCCACCTCCCCAAAGCCCCAGCCGCCGGGAGGATAAATGGCCACCCGGTTCTTCTGCAGTTTTGCTTGGTACAGGGCCCGATCCGCCCGCTCATATAGCTGGGTATACCAATTGTCTCCCGCCGCCTGGAGCCCTGCCACACCGATGCTGGCGGTAAGCTTCGGGCCCTTGGCACCACTTTGCTCCTCGATTCCCCGCCGGATACGCTCCGCGACCCCATAGGCCCTTTGGAAATTGGTATTGGGGAGCAAAACGGCAAATTCATCACCGCCGATACGGGCCGCGATCCCCTGGGCGCCACTGGCTTCCTGGATAATGGCCGCGACCTCCTGCAGCATGGTATCCCCATGTTGATGTCCGTTGACATCATTGCAGGCTTTGAAGTTGTCCAGATCCAAAAGGATCAGGCTCACGAAGCATCGTTGTTCCCGAGAGCGTTCCATCACCGCCTCTAAACGCCGCCGGTTCCCGATCCCCGTCAGAGGATCCTGTTCCACCAAGGGGAGCAATCTCTGCAGGGCTGAGGCCAGATAACCAATAATACTCAAGAAGGCAAACAAAGGTAGGGCCAGGACCAGTGGGTGCAGCAACCCTCTACTGACTGCAACCAAAAGGGCCAACATCAGCAGACTCAACAAACCACAGCAAGTATACAGATGGAATGGTCTTAGGTTTCCCATGGCAATCCCTCCCCTTCCCATTGTCGACAGAAACAATATAGATTATACATTACTGGGCTTGGGAAAGAGTGCGCAATTCCTTCAGGTAGGTATGGACCGCGGTAAGCTCACAAAGTAGGTTCCGTAACCATTTAATTTTCCGTCGGTGGGACCAGTTGATCAGCTTCTGGGTGGCAGGCCGGCGCGGCCAATCGCCCAGGAAGATCACCTTAGCCAGCCAAAAACACAGAGGCATATTCATCGTGGCCATAGCCGTACGCAAAGTAGGGTGTTTCTGGTGGTAGAGTATAGCCATCCGGGCCCGGGCCTGTTCTTTCTTGAGGCGCCCGGGCAGGGTATCGGGTGTTAACTCCGCAGATAAGTGGTAGGTCACCGCGCGGGGCTCCTTCTTGCCATCCAGACCCAACTGACGCAGCCGTGCTCCCAGCTCCAAGTCCTCCCATCCGTATTCCCTAAACCGGGGATCGAAAAGCCCTGCCGCCAACAACCACTCCCGCTTCACCGAAGCATTGCCGGTGGCCAGAAAGGCGCGAGAAAAATCTAGCAGTTTTCGATTCTCCTCCACGGGATAGGTGTGTTTATACGTATGGATGAACACACCGGTGACCACCAGTTTGTCCCGATCATGGGCCAGATAATGGGCTTGTACAAACTCAGGGGAACAAACCATGTCGCTATCCAAAAAGATCACCAAAGGTGCACGGCTTTCCATGACACCGAGATTGCGCAAGGGACCCGGGTTCCTTGGGAAATTGATACGATCCCGCTGGACCCGTAGAAGGACCACCGGGTAATTGACGGGAAACCGCTTCACCAGTCGCGTAGTCCCATCCACTGAACCGTCATCTACGATGATCACCTCAAAGGGGACCACGGTGACTTGATCCTTCAACGACTTCAGGACCAACTCCAGAGTATGGCGTCGGTTATATGTAGGAATCACAATACTTACCTCTGGGGGCTCGTCTTCAGTCCTGCCCCGTTCCCAGCGATAGATGGGCTGGGGATAAAGCTCTTGCACTATGTTACCTCCCAAAAAACTCCGGGCCCCTTGGACCGCGCATCTCCGGCACCGTCGGCACAGTTTATCTAGAGATATTTTGCCTTCCTGTCCAGGACGGTGTCGGCGTCCTGTTCTTCCAATTGCCTGCGTTTCATGGCAGATTCAATGGCGGCATTGATTCCTCCGGCTGTATTATACGCGTCGATAATACCAAACAGCCAGAGGATCGGGGTGGTAATCCAACCTACGGTGAAACTAGTCCCCCACCAGGAAAGCGCATACAGGATGATTAACCCAATGCCTTTGGAGACCTCACCGTTATAAATCTGCCCCACTCCAGCGCAGATCGCAGATAACAAGGCGGCTTTCTTCGGATCCTTGTAACCCTGACCTTCCCGCATCTTCCCTCACTCCCGACTGTCTGCGACCGCCGGTGCCTATTCTCTTGTAACAATATTATTCGGCAAAGGATTCCATTAATCCTTGCCCGCAGACAAATCCGGTAAAGCCTTCCTAAAAATTCTCGTCGCCTGCGCTATCCGTCCTACGGTTTACTTCCCTTACGGGCCAGTGGCGCAAAGCCTGGGACTAGGATTCCCATCTCGATGACTTCGGCCACCTCCCTGAGGGAAACCGGTACCACATCAAACAAAGTCCCAAAAACAGGCTCTCGATTCGCTCTCCCTCCTGCAGAAGTTTACACTCCACTTCCGCTTGGGTCTTCACCCTCGCGGGCCGGTCTCCTACCAGTTCCACAATACAGACGGTACCCCGTGCAGTAGCCCAATCCGCCTGGGGGAAGGTCGACTCGAAGTCACAGATGACCGCAATTTGGGGCGAAGACTGACGATGTTCCGCCCAGATCTGGTTCAACTTCTGACGGATGACCCCGACACCCCAAAGTTCCCAGAACACGGTCCCGCGCTCTGCCACGATAGTTGGCATTTTTCTTTCTCCCCAGTATCTTCTTTTTACGACCAGTAGGATCCCCAACCCCCTCCGGTGCATCGGGATCGGATTTCCGGCTATTCTGTTATCAGACGTATCTTTTCTTTTATTCAGGGTAATCCCTAATTGCCAGGTATACAGATCCCGGGGGAAGGATTCCCCGCGGCCCTTACCGAAATAATCCTTCAATGGCACAGGCAATAAATGGGGGAAGCACAAAACTGGCAGCATAAGGAGGAAGTCGCATGCTAACCGATATTGAAATTGCCCAACGGGCTAAACTACTGCCCATCCAAGAAGTGGCAGCTAAACTGGACATCGCGCCCGAAGACCTGGAACCCTACGGACATTACAAAGCCAAGGTGAGTTTGGATCTTTACCGAAGGCTAGCGGATCGGCCCAACGGGAAATTGATCTATACCACCGCGATCACCGCCACCCCGGCGGGAGAAGGGAAGACCTGCACCGCCATCGGTCTCACCCAAGCCCTCGGAAAATTGGGTAAAAGGGTGGCCGTTTGTCTGCGGGAACCCTCTTTAGGACCCACCTTCGGGATCAAGGGGGGCGCCGCGGGCGGCGGATACAGCCAAGTGGTACCCATGGAGGACATCAATCTGCACTTCACTGGGGACATCCACGCCATCGGCACCGCCCACAATCTCTTGGCCGCTGTGTTGGAAAACCACATCTTCCAAGGCAATGAATTGGGGATCAATCCCAAAAGTGTCCTGTGGCCCCGGGTCATGGACATGAACGACCGGCAATTGAGGAATATTGTGGTGGGCCTGGGCGGACCCAAGGATGGTGTGGTCATGCCTGGACGCTTCGACATTACAGTGGCCTCGGAGATCATGGCGATCCTCTGTTTGACCTCGGATCTGGAAGACTTGAAAAGACGCCTCGGGAACATCCTGGTGGGCTTCACCTATGAGGACACCCCCGTCTATGCCCGGGATCTGAAGTGTGTAGGGGCCATGGCCACCTTACTTAAGGATGCCATTAAGCCCAACCTGGTCCAGACCCTAGAAGGACAACCGGCCTTCATCCACGGTGGCCCCTTTGCCAATATCGCGCACGGGAACAATAGTGTCATCGCGACCAAGACTGCGTTAAAGCTGGCTGATTACGTCGTCACCGAGGGCGGCTTCGCAGCGGATCTGGGTGCAGAAAAGTTCTTCGACATCGTCCATGGCTATGCGGGGCTCACCCCCGATGTGGCGGTGCTGGTGGCCTCGGTGCGGGCCTTGAATATGCACGGAGGAGTGCCGCACCATGCCGCGGCAGAAACAAATCTAAACGCCCTGGAGGTGGGTCTGGCCAATCTGGACAAACATATTGAAAACCTCACGAAATTCGGCCTGCCGGTGGTAGTGGCCCTGAACCAGTTCCCCACCGATACACCGGAGGAATTAGAGTTGGTCATGGATTATTGCCACAGTCGGAATGTGCGGGTGGCCTGCTCCCAAGTGGTAGCCAAGGGTGGGGCCGGCGGTATCGAACTGGCCGAGGCCGTATTGGATGCCTTGGAGTATGAGACTCCCCATTTCCGCCCATTATATTCCTGGGATCTGCCCATTAAGACCAAGATGGAGATCATCGCCAAGGAAATCTACGGAGCCGGTGAAGTGGTCTATACGGATCAGGCGGAAGCAGCAGTCCGGCGTTTTACGGAGCTAGGCTACGACAAACTGCCCCTGTGCGTGGCCAAGACCCAGCACTCCCTCAGTGACAATCCCGCCTTGAAGGGGGCACCGAAGAATTTCACCCTCACGGTGCGGGAGATACGCGCTTCCTTGGGGGCCGGTTTCCTGGTACCCATCACAGGACAAGTGTTGACCATGCCAGGGTTACCTAAGGAGCCTGCGGCCACCAAGGTGGACATCTTCGCCGACGGAACCATCACCGGACTGTTCTAAAAAGAGGTGAGAAACGTGTCCAATCAGGAAAGGACCTTGATTTTCATCAAACCGGAAGCGGTAACTAGGGGACTGGTGGGAGAAATCTTATCTCGCTTTGAGCGACGGGGAATTGTCATTGAACATCTGCAGATGGTACAGATCACGGAGGAGCAGGCCCGGGCCCACTATGCCCATCATCAAGACAAACCCTTTTTCCCGGAACTACTCCGGGCGGTGACCAAGGGACCGGTGGTTTTCGCCATTCTCCGGGGCCCCCGAGTAGTGAGTGTAGTTAGGACTATGGTGGGAGCCACCAATCCGGCGGAGGCACTTCCGGGCACCATCCGCGGGGATTTTGGTCTCGACGTCAGCGACAATGTGATACACGCCTCCGACAGCCCAGAAAACGCCCAAGCGGAAATCGCCCGGTTTTTCCCCCATTTGGCTTGACTTGACTAAAAAGGTAGAATGGGTCCACGGCCCATTCTACCTGATGAATCAGTTTTTCAGCAGGGAATTTACCCAGCGGAGCAATTCTTCGGCGTTCACCGGCTTTTCCACGTAGGCATCGGCCTTAATCCACTTCTTTTCCTGCTCATCGTTTAAATTGAAGTGGATCCCCTTCTTCCGGCCAAGGTTGGTCAGAATCATGATCGGCACATTCGCGTACTTGCCACTCTTCAGCTCATGGCACAACACAAAGCCCGCGTCGGCATATTCCATCACCACATCCAGGATCACCAAGTCGAACGATTGTTCCGCCGCGATTTTCCGCGCCTCTTCCCCGGAGTAAGCTTTCACCACTTCATAGCCAGCCGCTTCCAGGATACCGGCACTGGCCTCGAGAAATTCCCGATCGTCGTCTACCACAAGAATCCGTTGAGCCATCTTCTTTCACCCTATCAGTTCGTATTTTATCTATTCTTCTTTGCCCCTTGGATGAATCTGAGAAATCGTTGTATGATCATCTTCACCATTGGAGGCTGTTTTCCTGCCGAAGCCCTTTGCAATTAATCTATAAACGGCAGAGGGCCCAAGGTCATCCTTGGGCCGTCCATCCCTCCACACTAACAAATGCCCCGCCGCACGTAGTGGGTATGCAGCAGTTCATGGGCCTTCTCACTGCCAGGCTCGCCCAGGAATTTCTCATACAAGGCCTGCACCGCGGGGTTCTCATGGGAGAACCGTAGCTTGGCCTTCCGATCCAAGGCGTAAACCGCCTCTTGGCGCAACTTCTTGGCCTCCATACCCCGGCCGAAGGACACCGGCTGTCCGCCGCCAGCAATACAGCCGCCGGGACAAGCCATGATCTCCACGAAGTGGTACTCCTTCTTGGGCAAAGCTTCCTCCATCAGGTACCTGGCCGCACCTAGACCATGGGCCACGGCACAGCGGATCTGTTTGCCGCCCAGCACCAGTTCCACTTCCTTAATATTCTCCAGACCCCGCACCGGTGTGAACTCAATCTGTTCCGGTAGCTTTCCTTCCACGAGGTAATACACAGTCCTGAGGGCCGCCTCGGCCACACCACCGGTGGTGCCAAAAAGCGCCCCGGCACCAGTGGAGGCACCCAAGGGATCGTCAAATTCCCCAGGGGGCAGTTCGGTAAAGCTGATGCCTGCCTGTTTGATCATCAAGGCCAGCTCCCGGGTGGTGAGTACCGCATCCACGTCCCGCCCAGCGGCCCCTTCCATCTCGGGCCGGGTAGCCTCGAACTTCTTGGCGGTACAAGGCATCACCGACACAACATAAATGTCCTCCGGATTGATCAGCTTCTGTTTGGCATAGTAGGTCTTGATCACCGCCCCGAGCATCTGTTGCGGTGATTTGCAAGTCGACAGATTGGGCAAGTAATCAGGATAGAAATGCTCTATATACTTGATCCAACCGGGACTGCATGAGGTGAGCAACGGCAAGTTCTCCCCGGAGCTCAGCCTTTGAATCAGCTCGGTCCCCTCTTCCATGATGGTGAGGTCAGCACTGAATTGGGTATCGAAGACCGCATCAAAGCCCAGCTGCCGCAGGGCCGTGACCATCTGACCGGTGACATTGGTCCCGTAGGGCAGGCCAAATTCTTCACCCAGGGCTACCCGCACCGCCGGAGCCACCTGGACTACCACGTGTTTCGCCAGGTTCCGCAAAGCCCCAACCACCTGGTCAATGGAACGCCGCTCCCGCAAGGCACCGGTGGGACAAACCAGGGTACACTGGCCACAGTTCACGCAGGACGTGTTGTGCAAGTCCTCGGCAAAGGCGGGTAAAACGATGGTGTCAAAGCCCCGGCCTACAAACTCAATGGCCCCAACGGTCTGGATCTCTTTACAAACCCGCACACAGCGCCCGCAGAGGATACACTTGTCCGGATCCCGTTCGATACTGGGACTCGTACTGTCCATGGGATAGTGCCGTTTCCGGCCGATGAACTTTCGCTCCATAATCCCATACATGCCTGCCAACTCCTGCAGCTGACAAGCACCGTTCTTGGGACAATACAGACAATCATCGGGGTGATTGGCCAACAACAGTTCAATAATATGCCGCCGGGCCTGTTGCACCCGGGTAGCATGGGTAGAGACCTCCATGCCCTCCGCCACCGGATAGGCACAGGAAGGCACCAGACCACGCATGCCCTTCACTTCCACACAGCAAATCCGGCAGCTACCGGAGGGTTTCAGTTCCTCCAGATGACAAAGGGTCGGGATGTCGATCCCTAGGGTTCTAGCTGCCTCCAAAATGGTGGTGCCCTCCGGCACCTCCACTTCTTGGCCGTTAATACGCAGTTTAACCATCTTATCCATCTTCCACCTCTCCCCTCCTAGCCGCCTAGCTGGCCACGATTGCCCCAAAGGGACAAAACTGCATGCAGGCCCCACAGCGGATACACTTGTCGGTTACGATCATGTGGGCATGTCCCTTCTCCCCGATAATCGCCTCTTGGGGGCACCGTCGCACGCAAAGACCGCATCCCCGACAGACTTCGGGCACAATCCGGTAGGTAAGCAAACTGCGGCACTGGCCAGCAGGACATCTCCGTTCAAAGACATGGGCATCGTATTCGTCGCGGAAATACCGCAGGGTGGACAAAACAGGATTGGGAGCCGTCTGACCAAGACCGCAGGCCGCAGTATCCTTGATGGTCTCCGCCAGTTTCTCCAGCTCCACCACACTTTGGAACCGCACCAAGGTATCATCGCCGGTCTCATCGGCCCGGGCCGAGACAATTCGATCCATGGTCTCTAGGATGCGAGCTGTCCCTTCCCGGCAGGGGATACACTTACCACAAGACTCCTTACAGGTGAAGCTAATGAAGAACCGGGCAAAATCCACCATGCAGGTCTGCTGATCCACCACCACCAGACCACCGGAACCCATCATGGCCCCAGCCTTGAGCAACGACTCGTAGTCCACCGGGGTATCCAACAGTTCCTTGGGTAGACACCCACCGGAGGGCCCCCCGATCTGCACCGCCTTGAATTCACCGTTATTGGCAATCCCACCACCGATATCAAACACGATCTCGCGGATGGTGGTTCCCATAGGCACCTCAATGAGCCCTGTGTTGTTCACCTTGCCGGTCAAAGCAAAGACCTTGGTCCCCTTGCTCGTCTCCGTACCGATGGCGGCGAACCACTGGGCCCCTTTCTGGATGATGGTGGACACATTGGCGAAGGTCTCCACGTTATTCACGCAGGTGGGTTTGCCCCAGAGACCTTCCTTAGCCGGATAGGGCGGACGCGGTCTAGGCATGCCCCGTTTACCCTCGATGGAGGCAAGGAGGGCCGTCTCTTCACCGCAGACAAAGGCTCCCGCCCCGGTCTTGATCTTCAAATGGAAATTGAAGCCACTGCCAAGGATATTATCCCCGATGAGGGTCAGCTCGGCCATGTTCTTTATGGCCTGTTTTAGTTTCTTAATAGCCAGGGGATACTCCGCCCGGACGTAGATATACCCCTCGGTGGCGCCCATGGCATAGGCGGCAATGAGCATACCCTCCAAGACCCGGTAGGGATCCCCTTCCAAAAGACTGCGGTCCATAAAAGCACCGGGGTCTCCTTCGTCGGCATTACACACCAGGTATTTCTTATCTGCGGACTCTGCCGCGACAAATCCCCATTTCCGTCCCGTGGGAAATCCTCCGCCACCACGGCCCCGCAAGCCCGCCTCAGTAACGGTCGCGATCACCTCTTGGGGCTTCATCTCCTTCAGGACCTTAGACAGGGCACTGAAACCACCCCGATGGACGTATTCGGACAAGGAATCGGGATTGATCAAACCACAGTTGGCCAAAGCCACCCGCTTCTGCTTGGCAAAGACGGGCAGATCATAAATCAAGGGGACTTTCTGTTCAGGGATCTCCCCTTCGATCTCTCCCCCATAGGGGAACCGACCAATGGCCATCTCCATGGGTAGCACATCATTTTGCAGGTATTCAATCAGGAGGGGCACCTTGTCCTCGGTCACCGGGCCGAAGGATACCCGGGGTCGATTAGGCTTCTGTACATCTACAAGTACTTCCCGGAAGCAAAGCCCAATGCACCCCACCTGCTTAAACTCCACATCAAGGCCTGCGGCTTCCACCAGCTCATGCAGCTTGGTCCAGACCCTATCGGCGCCGGAGGCCAAGCCGCAGGTCCCCATCCCCACACTCACCACCGGACGGGACAGCTTTAGTCCGTCCAGGACCGCCCGGATCTCCTGCCGTTTTGCTCGACAGGCGGCATCATCATGGCAGAGGGGTCCTTCCAACCGACAGGTAATATAATCCCGACAGGGATTCTCCTGGGAATGAGTACAGCGGTCACAGCATTTAGACATTAATGTACGCATCTTTCTACCCCTTTTTCCTGTACAGATTGATCATCTTCAGTACAGATTTTGGCGTGAGTTTGCCGTGGAACTCTCCGTTCACCATCACCACAGGCGCCATACTACAAGCCCCTAAACAAGCCACTGTCTCCAGGGTAAACAATCCATCGTCGGTGGTCTCCCCTGGACGGATCTCGAGTTCCGACTCCAAGGTCTGCAGAATCTCCGCCGAACCCCGCACGTGGCACGCGGTACCGCAGCAGACACTGATGGTGTACTTTCCTAAAGGTTTGAACCGGAACTGGTTGTAGAAAGTAGCGACACCATAGACTTCGGCCGTAGACAGGCCCGTATGCACAGCAGCCGCCACCAAGGCTTCCCGGGGCAGGTATCCGTACTTATCCTGGATATCCTGCAGGATCGCAATCAAGTTGCCCGGCTCTTTGCTGGCATACTTGCTAAGGATTTCCGTCATCCTCGTATCGGTGACGGGTTTCCCGCACTGACACTGAGTAATGCTCACCAAGACTCCTCCCCTTCTCTTCTCCACATACAGAGGATTTTTTGGGTTTCAAGAAAAACAGAGCCCCCTCTGCCCCAGGGCAGATAGATAGCTCCTATGTAACCTTTGTGCTTGTGAACACTTTCACAAAGCAGGTCCATAAAAATATAGTTTCCCCCACGTCAACCTCGAGTATACTACAAGGCATGTTGGGCGTCAACTGTTTTCCCAAGCTCCAAGATTACATGGCCAAGGGCAATCCCCCCCCCCTCCTGTTGCAATCGTCCACGGGGCAACAGCTACGGCCTACACCAGAACACAGTGATTGGGTTACGAGGTTCTCCATATTTCATCCTTTCTTTCACAAATCAGAAATTCCAGTCTACAAGAAGAAAGGATTCTACAATAATTCAAGCTACAAATCGGGGCTATGGGACCCTAGCCCTGGTCAGATCTAGTTGGAAAGTGGAAAGACACTATCGAAGGACAAAGTCGGCCTATCTTCAGATCAAGTAACCCTCAGCCAGATCGCGGTTTCGGGCACAGGTAGGACAAATCATCTCGGCTCCCACGGGAACCGTGACCTCTCGGCCGCAATAACTACATGCACCGGTACGGAAACGGGTCAAGACCCGCGGTTGTTGCTGTTGGAAATGGCCCGTATTACCCCTTTGCACCCGCAAAGCCTCCTCGGGGCACCAGCTGGCGCACAGGCCGCATTTTATGCACCGATAAACATCGAAGGTCAAGACAGCCTCCTGCTCCCCGGACTCCAACTTCAAAGCCCCGGTGGGACACACTTTTTCACAATAACCACAGCCGGTACAAAGCTCGGTCCGCAGTTTGATATTGCCGTAATCATACCAGGAAAGGGATAAGGGTCTTCTCGGTTTCAGCTGCCCTAGAGCCTGGGCCAAGATCTCCCGTTTCTCCAGACGCCACTGGGGGTTACTGGCCGTACTTAAAACCCGGAGTCTTCCCTTTAGCCGACGTTTCAGCTTCCTAAACCGCCGACGGACCCGGGGAAGCATGGGGATCTCCGTCGCGTCAGACAAGGTGATCCGCAGGGACTTGCGTGCACTCTTCAGAAACTGCCGGGCGCAGCGGATGCGCCTTTTGGCGGTTCGTAAGTTTTTCTTCTCGGCACAGGCGGCACAGGGAGCAATCACCAATTCCACCACCCGCACAGGACTTAGGGCTCCCAGACCCACCAGAAGACATTCGTTAATCCAGCCCAGGCAGGGCACTACTAAGTCCCCAGAACCGGCCTCGGCCCGTTCACAGACGATCCGCAGTTCCTTCTGCCCCTGGGCCCGCTTCAAGGCCGCCGAAAACCAGTGCAGGTAAGAAACATCCGCCAAGCGGACGGCTTCCACGGGGCACACATTGACGCAGGCACCACATCCGGTACATTTCTGCTGGTCAATCTGGAACCCGTGACTCAGATCGATGGCCCCGGTAGGACATACCTCCCGACAGGCACTACAGGAATACTTCGTCATTTGATTTGCAAGGCACTGTTGCGGTTGAATCAACAAATAACCTGCGGTCCGCCTTCTGCCCAAGGCTAATCCTCCTTAAGACAACACACAGAATCCCCCGTGAAAAGCCGGTGCACCCAAAGTCCTTGCCCCGCAGATACCGGTTGGCTGAAGGGAGACGTTCTGCCTAAAGGCCTGAATGGGTAAACCCTGTCGGTGGGAGTTGCTTAGATTGATTATAACACAGTTTCTGCAGGTCGTCTTTACCCGGGGTCTTAGGGAGGAAGACTTCCCGCCTAACGCAAGGCCTTCAAGATGCCAAAGGTCCCCCCCAGGTAAGTCCGCGAGGATACCGTCGAGAACACCTCGGCAAACATCCTCCTCAAGGTACCCACATCCGGGAAGGTAAGCAAAGACGTAGGCAGATAGGAGTACTCACCCCCCGGGATAAAAAAGGACGCAAGCCTCGGCACCACCCGGTGAAGATAGAACCGGCTGAAGGGGGAAAGCAGGCTTCCTGTAGGCTGAAACATATCCAGGCATACAAAACAGCCGTCGGGTTTGAGGATCCGGCACACCTCCTGGAGAACCGGGGAATAGGTGGGAATGTTCCGGAGCGTGAAACCCATTAAAACCCGGTCCGCAAAGGCATCGGGAAAGGGTAACGCCCGGGCATCCCCCACCACAAACTCCACCTTCTCCTGCAAACCTCGGTTCTGGACCTTTCTTTGGGCCACCTGAAGCATCGGAGGGCAGAAATCCACGCCGTACACCTTGCCCTCCGACCCAAGGTAGGTCGCCGCCTTCACAGCCAATTCCCCGGTGCCACTACCCACGTCCACCACGATGGAACCAGGCTGGATCTCCGCCAGCAACACCGCCTGCCGCCGCAGGTAGTCGTCCAGTCCCGCGGTCAATACCCGGTTTACCAAATCATATCTATGAAAAATATTGGAAAAAAGCTGTCGCACTTCGTCGCCGCGGTCCTGGTGACAACTCATCGCCACCCGGCGCCAACGTTCATGTAGACTGCGTTCCCTCAAACCCATTCTTCAAGGGAAAACCCCTTCCCTAACCCCTTCCAACGGTGCTGCGCCTTCGCCTAGCTGGTATAGTAAGCCAAGCGCTGCATCTCCAGACTAAAGTCCGTACTGGTAAGATGTACCCCTTCCGGAACGGTGATGTTGGCCGGGGCAAAGTTCAAGATCGCCTTAATCCCTGCGGCCACCAGGGCATCGGCCACCATCTGGGCACTGGCAGCGGGCACGGTGATAAGGCCCATCTTGAGATCGTACTTACGGACCTTCTCTGGTATTTTGTCCAGTGAATCGATCACTATACCGTCCACATGGGCACCAATCTTGTTCGTGTCGTTATCGAAGAGCGCGACAATATGGAGGTTGAAATGGGTCTCATCCTGGTACCGACGATGTACATAACGGGTCAAGGCTAGGCCTAAGCTACCAACGCCCACCAAGGCCACCGGCACCTCTTTATCCAGATTGAGGATCGCCTTCAGACGATTGCGCAAAAACTCCACATCATATCCAACGCCCTGTTTGCCGAATTCACCGAACCAGGCTAAATCCTTCCGCACCAGGGAAGAACTGACTCCGGCTCGCTCGCCTAGTTCCTGGGAAGAGATCAGCGGATTTTCCTCGGTCTTCTTGTACTCATCTAACACCCGCATGTACAACGGTAACCGGCGCACCACAGCATCGGAAATTTTCCTCCTCATGCACACAACCTCCCTCGGTTTGTAAAGTTATATATATGACTGCCCCACTGGAAAGTATAACCTTGACGGTCCCGCCTGCTGAGGCATCCCTTGAAACAGCCGAAGGAAGATAGGTTCTCCGGCAAGGAAACCATCCATGGTGCGAACACCTGCGGGCAAAGCCCGCCATGAATAGTTTGCTGGGTTAGTTTCGCCCTCCCGCTAGAGAAATCCTCTTTGGCCGATAAAAAATTGACATCAATACCGATGGATGAATCCCATCTTTTGCAGTTATAGTCAGAAACAGAGGTCTCAAACCCTTGGTACGAAAGGGTTTGCAGACCTCTGGCCATGTCGGCGTTATGTAGGGGAAAATGTCATTTTTTACCTCGCCCAGAATTTTTTTGATGTCTCCCAGACGCAGACGTTTCTTAGCAAAATCAATGCCTAGGGCTTCTCCGATAGCGTCAGAGATTTCACTTCGGTAGTCGAACAGATAAACGTTTT
>DUMW01000033.1 GCA_012839765.1 Bacillota bacterium | reverse complement strand
TTTGCGCTTTCTGTTTGGTTGCAAAGATAAGACAACTTTGTTATACTGTTCTCATACCAAAGTGGGTTTCAACGGGTCAATTTGACATGGGTGCAGTACGGGCGCAAGTCGAATGACTTGATCAAGTAGAACCATATCAATGGGGGAGGTAATTGCTGCATGATTCGTACCGAGAACCTGACCAAGCGGTATGATACGGTTACCGCGGTCCAGGACCTGAATATTCATGTGCAAAAGGGCGAAATCTACGGTTTTCTCGGTCCTAACGGTGCGGGGAAGACGACCACAATCATGATGTTGCTGGGTCTCATTCAACCCACCTACGGAAAGTGTTGGTTGTTTGGCGAGCAGCTGAAGGACAACTATTATGGAATCAAGACACGGATGGGTGTCTTGGCCGAGTTCCATTATCTGTACGAGGAAATGACCGCGTACGAGTACCTCATGTTTTTTGCCCGGTTGTACCAAGTTCCCAATCCCGAAAAGAAGATTCAAGAAGTGCTTTCTCGGGTTAACCTTTGGCATCGCCGCTCCGAGTTTCTCGGTGGATACTCCAAAGGTATGAAGCAGAAACTGAGCTTCGCCCGGGTGCTTTTGCATGCTCCCGAGTTACTGATTCTCGACGAGCCTGTGAGCAGTCTGGACCCATACGGGATCAAGGAGATTCGGGATATCATTCTTGAGGAAAAAGAGCGCGGTGTCACCGTTCTGTTGTCCAGTCACATCCTGTCTGAGGCGGAACGGACCTGCGACCGGGTGGGGATTATGAACAAGGGACGGTTACTGATTGAAGATACCATGGACGGCGTCAAACGCCGTATCGCAGAGGAACGGGAAATCTACGTAGAGCTTGACCAGGTCACCGATGGGATTGTCCAAGCCGTGCGGGCGATGGACATCGTCAAGAACGTAGACGTAGAAGGCAACCGCCTGATCATCAAGATGAAGCCCGATGTTGACGGTCGAGCGGAAATCGCCCAGACCATTGCCAACAACAAGGGTTTGGTCCTAGGCCTACAAGTGAAGGAAATGAGCCTAGAAGATGCCTTCGTGACAATTACCGAGAAGAACATCTCCATGTTGACGAAGGAGGGAGTGGCATGAGTATAATGTCCCGCCGGTGGCATGCGACCAAACTGATTAGCACTAGGGAATGGAAAGACACCTGGGTCAAGCCGGGTATTTATGTTGTAATGGTCTTATCATTGCTTCTTGGCGCCTTTGCCCTGCGCAGTACCCTGACGACAGTGGCAAACATGAAAGGCGGAGTGCTAACCAGTCCCCTAACCTTTGCTCTGTTTCTTGCCGTCAGTTTGGGTGGAACTTACATCGCCCTATGCTCTGCCATGGCGATTGCCCGAGAGAGGGAGACCGGTACTCTGGAGGTACTGTTTTACGGTCCTGTGGACAGCATTTCCTATATCTTCGGCCGTTTCCTTGAACAGGTCTTTACCTTTGTGACGATGCTGGTTTTCTTGACCATCTACTTTCTTTTTGCAGGGATCTATACCAATGTCGGGTTTTCCACCAACTTCCTACTCATGCTGGTTTTCTCCGTTTTCGTGGTAGGGGGCATGGTGGCTTTTGGTATTTTCATCTCCTCACTGATGGGACGTACCCGGTCTTCCATCATTGTTTTCCTTGCCTTAGTAATCTTCTTCCTAGGCATGTCCTTTGGTTACCGGGTATTGGTGAATATTCCCAGTGATGAATTGAGTGTGGCCCAGACCTATTTGCGGATCATCTTCCAAGTGATTAACAGTGTCTTGTCGTGGATCTCTCCCTTCGCGTATCTCCAGCGGGGATTTGATGCTGCGGCCCTGCGTGAGATGGGCAATTACTTCATCACAATTGGACAAACCCTGGTATACACCGTTGTCTGCTTAGCTCTGGCCATTTTCTGCTTCAAGAAGAGGGGGGTAAAACGATGAGGAGTAAAGACACCGTACTGATTGTCCTGTTGGCAAGTCTGTTACTGATCCTGACTTCTGTTCCCGTCGGAGCTGTACCCCCAACCAGGGAATGGCAGATGTGCTATGGGATCAGCGCTTGGACCGGTACCACTCTGCAGGGGACGATTGCTCCCCGGCAAGCCGATACCATCTATCTGATTGCGGATCATAACAACATCATCCACACGGCTGAGACTGAGGTTTACTACTGGCCCATTACCGGTGAGTATAAGGCCAACTGGATGGAATACCGGGAAGTGGTAGATGGAGTCCTGGAGATCTACAAGGGTAATGAACTCTATACTACCCTGGAAAAACGGATGTATACCACCTACCTGACGGAATCCCTAGGGCAGGGGGAAATGCACTTGCTCTTGGACGAAGAGGCAGAGCAAAAGTACGATGAGTATGTGACCGCGATGGATGATTACTGGAATGCGGTGCGGAAGTACTATGATGAAAAGGCCGCTTGGGATGCACTGATCGCCGAAATGCTTAAGGAAGTAAACGAAACGGGTATCTATAAGGACCCTGAGGAGATCCCTGATCCTCCAGTACAACCGGAGATGCCCATGTTCTATGTTTACAAGCCACAGCCTGCCTTTGTGGTGAATCTGCCCGCCGGTGAGTACCGGATTCGGATGCTGGACACCGAAGGAAACCTGGTGCCGGATAGTGAGCGGAAGTTGGTTGTTTACAGCCATCGGCGGACCGGGTTGGGCTATCAGA
>DUMW01000032.1 GCA_012839765.1 Bacillota bacterium | reverse complement strand
CCTTCGGCTTCCTTCAGACCCCACCGTTACCAGTGACGCCCTTGCCTACGGATTGTCTTCCCGCTAGTTAGGCGACAGGGTTTCTTTCAACCCATCGGCTCAGCAGACATGCTGGGCACACCAAAAAGCGATCCGGCAGTGACACACCGGATCGCTTTCCATCCGTCCAAAACAATTGAAAGAGATGCAGAAACTAGATGTTCTGGCAATGCCAATGGTTTCTCACCAGAATAAAAGGGGACCTTCCCAGATCACTGTGCCCGAGGGGCAAGGGAACAAGCTTTTCCCGATACCTTACGAAAACCAGCGCCCGGCCCAAGAGCCGGGGTTCGTGGGAACGTCCCACCTGACTCTGAACAAAACGCCAGTCCATCGCCTTGGCACAGCCCGTGGATAAGACAGCTTAAGACTACCCACAGGCTACTAGCTCTTTCTGCCAAATCGTTCCAGCACCCGCCGTTCCCTTCCCTGCTCAGTGGGTTCATAGAACACTTTGTCCCTGTGAATATCCGGCAGGTACTGCTGTTTTACCCAGTGGTTGGGATAGTCATGGGGATACTTGTATCCTACACCATGGCCTAGCTCCTTTGCCCCTTTATATGACGCATCCCGTAGATGCAGGGGCACCTCACCCACTTCTTCCTTGGCCACGCAGGACAAGGCCCGTTCAATGCCCAAATAGGCGCTGTTGCTCTTCTCCGCGGTGGCAAGATAAAGGGCCACATGGGCCAGGATGATCCGTGCCTCGGGCATCCCCACATTGGAGACAGCGTCAAAGGCAGCAGTGGCCAGCATCAAGCCCACCGGATCCGCCAAACCAATATCCTCACTGGCGGCAATGACCATCCGCCGGGCAATAAACCGCGGATCTTCTCCGGAATAGATCATCTTGGCCAGCCAATATAAAGTGGCCTGGGGATCGCTACCGCGGATACTCTTGATGAAAGCCGACGCCAAATCGTAGTGGTAGTCCCCCGTACGGTCGAAGCGCAGCATCCGTTGGGAAGCACTGGCCACATCCTCTTCGGTAATGACAAGCTCCTGCCCGTCCTCTCCCCAGCCCGCGGTCAAAAACTCCAGAATATTCAACGCCGTACGGCTGTCCCCGTCGGAAAAAGTCAAAAGGTATTCCAGGGCCTCCTCAGTAAGCCTGATTTTATACATCCCCAGTCCCCGTTCCTCATCGGTGAGCGCCCGGTGGATGATCCTGGCCATCGAGTCTTTGGAGAGCTTCTTCAGTTCAAAGACCATACACCTGGACAATAGCGCCCCCCGCACACTGACCATAGGGTTTTCGGTGGTGGCCCCAACCAAGGTGACGATTCCGTTTTCGACATAGGGCAACAGGGCGTCCTGTTGGGTGCTGTTGAACCGATGGACCTCATCAATAAACAGGATGGTCTGCTGATTGGCCCGGGCCTTTCGCTCCTGGGCCTCCTCCACCACCGCCCGGATATCCTTCACCCCGGCCATCACCGCACTTAATTCAGTAAAATGGGTCTGGGTCTCGGTAGCAATGAGACGGGCCAGGGTCGTCTTACCACTGCCGGGTGGTCCGTAGAAGATCAAAGAAGGGACGTAACCCCGCCGAAGAGCACGCCACAAGGGAGTCCCTTCGCCAATGACCTCTTCGTGACCTTCCAATTCCGCCAGTGTCCGCGGGCGCATCCGCACAGCCAACGGCGCATCCTTCCTAACATCCATCCTGTCGGCGACCCGTCGGTATGGGAATCGCCACACCGCCCTTCTGTATTGAGTTAAATGGGGTATGTAATACCACTTGGTATTGGATACAAAAAGACCCCGCTGTGCCGTTACGACTGGTTTGCATTGAACCCGCGCTCGGCAGGTGGGTGCCCGCCTCTCTGCTTTCCGCTTCCCGGATTCGCGCCGGGCCTGCTTCCCACAGAGAGAGCTAAGCTCCCTTTGTCATGGTGTTGGGTCAATAACACCACCAGCTTAACCACGCACACAGCAGGGATAAGATTGTCGTCCAATGGCCATATCGATTACCTCAAGGTAACTAAATACTATCACAGATTCGCTCCCAATGCAAGGTAGGAAGCTTACCAGAATCTAAGCAGTGCGCCCGAATTTTGTAGGATCATCACGATCTGGGCCGATACATCATCTTACTTTCCCCTTCCGCCGCTGTGGGCACCTCTCGCTCTCTTCTAGGACAGGAACCATCTTCGCAAGTAGTTACTACCCACATCCTAGTCTCTGAAGGCGGGAAATACCCCCAACCCACCTTTGTTGGATACAAACCCAGCGGAGCGAACACAAACCCCAGGTGCTTTTCGCCCTCGCCGAAACCCTCCCCACAGTGAACATGCGTGGTAAATTGCCACGTAACCCACTCTCTCCTCCACCCATACATCCTGGAATCAAAAAGGCTCCGCGGTCCCCGAGAACAAGGGGCCACAGAGCTCTCTTTGTCAAGAGGGATTCCTACACCGCTATCAACCTAAGATTTCACCCGGGGAGCAATACGAATCCCCACTTCCTCCAGCTGCTTGGGCGCCACTGCCGAGGGTGCCTTGGTCAGCAGACACGTACCCCTCTGGGTCTTGGGGAAGGCGATGCATTCACGGATGGAATCAACACCAGCCAAGAGCATGATCCAGCGATCAAAGCCGAAGGCAAAGCCACCGTGGGGAGGCACTCCGTAGCGAAATGCTTCCAACAAGAAGCCGAATTTTTCCTCCGCGGCTTCGGGAGAAATCCCCAACAGCTCAAACATCTGCTGTTGGAGCTGGCGATCGTGGATACGGATACTTCCGCCACCCACCTCCATACCGTTGCACACCAGGTCATAGGCCGCAGAGCGTACCCGACCAGGTTCCGTGGTCAAAAGCTCCGTATCCTCCTCCAGTGGAGCGGTGAAGGGATGGTGAACCGCCACATAGCGGCCCTCCTCCTCATCGTATTCCACCAAGGGGAATTCCACAACCCATAGGTAATAATCGGCCTTACCTTCCAGCAAGCCTAGCTCACCGGCCAACTCCACCCGCAACTGGCCCAGAACCTGATTGGCCACCGCCGGTGTATCGGCCACCCAGATCAACAGATCCCCTGGTTTAGCCTCCATCCGGGCAATAATCTGCTGCAACACATCCGCAGAGAAGAACTTCGCAATGGGAGACTTGATCTCTCCTTCCGCGGTGTATTGCATCCAAGCCAATCCTTTGGCCCCCAGTTCCGTAGCCCGCTTGGTAAGCCCGTCAATGCGACTGCGAGCAAAGGACGCCCCCGTCGGAACAGCAAGACCTTTCACCACACCGCCGCTGGACACCACTTTGGAAAAGACCTGGAAATCCGAATCCTTCACCAGATCCGACACATTCCGCAATTCCATCCCAAAACGGAGATCGGGTTTGTCGCTGCCATACCGATCCATGGCCTCGGCGTAGGTCAGACGGGGCAAGGGATCGGGTAGTTCCTCTCCCTTGACTTGGCGCACCACTTCCCGCACCAACCCTTCGATCACTTGGATGACATCTTCCCTGGTCACAAAGGAAAGCTCCAAGTCGATCTGGGTAAACTCCGGCTGCCGGTCCGCCCGCAGATCCTCATCCCGGAAACACCGGACGATTTGGAAATACTTTTCGAACCCTGAAACCATCAAAAGCTGCTTGAAAAGCTGGGGCGATTGGGGTAGGGCGTAAAACTCGCCCGGCTGCAACCGGCTGGGCACCAGGAAGTCCCGCGCCCCCTCGGGGGTAGAACGGGTCAGCATGGGAGTCTCCACTTCCCAAAAACCCTGCTCGTCCAAGTACCGGCGCACCAACTGGGCAACCCGGTGCCGCAGGGCGAAGACCCGCTGTACTTGGGGACGCCGCAGATCCAAGAATCGGTAACGCAGCCGCATGGCCTCATCTACGTCGATCCGCTCATCCTCCACCGAGATAGGCGGAGTGGCGGCCGCACTCAGCACGTTTAATTCCTGCACAAAGACCTCGATCTTACCGGTGGCCAACCGGGGATTCTCCATCCCTTCCAGCCGCCGGCGCACCTCCCCGGAAACGGCCACCACGAATTCACTGCGCAACGTCTCCGCAAGACCAAAGGTCTCCTCGGAACAATCCGCGGGATTGAAGACGATCTGCACTAGCCCCGAGCGATCCCGCAGATCCACAAAGATGACCCCACCGTGGTCCCGCCGCCGGTGGACCCATCCACACAGGGTCACTTGTCGACCTACATCCTGCTCTCTCAATTCTCCGCACTTATCTGTTCGTTTCCACATATTCATTCCTCCACCTAGACTACAACCGCTGTTGCAATTCTTCCAGGAGCTGTGCTTCCGAAACCAGCGTCTCCTGGCCGGTCTGCATGTCTTTGAGAATCACTTGGCCCTGTTGGTACTCCGCCTCACCATAGACGACGACAAATCTAGCACCAAGGCGATTGGCCGACTTAAACTGGCCCTTCATCCCCCGGGGACCGTAGGACATCTCGGTGGCCACCCCATGGCGCCTGAGGTAAAAGAGGGTCCGCATTGCGGCCCTGCGCACCGGCTCTCCGCTGACCACTAGGTAAACCTGACAGGCCAAAGGGGCCTCCTGCTCTCCCTGGGATTTCTCCAAAGCCAGAAGCACCCGCTCCATCCCAGCGGCAAAACCCACCGCCGGTGTACTGGGTCCACCGCTTTCCTCCACCAGCCGGTCATAACGTCCGCCACCGCCCAAGGCATCTTGGGAACCTAGAAGGGACGAGGTAATCTCAAAGACGGTCCTGGTGTAATAATCGAAGCCACGGACTAAATAGGGGTTTATCCTATAGGGTTCCCCAAGATCATCAAGACCGGTCAATACCTCTTGGAAATGGTCTTTGCACTCCTGGCACAAATAGTCCTTAAGCAGTGGCGCCGTGGCCAATTGTTCCTTGCAACTGGCTTCCTTGCAGTCCAAAACCCGCAGGGGGTTTTGCTCATAGCGTCTCTGGCAATCTGCACAGAAAAGATCAAGCTTATCCGCAAGAAAGGCCAACAGTTTCTGAATGTATTCCGCCCGGCACTCCGGACAACCAATGGAATTGATCACCAAAGTGCAATCCTGCAACCCCAGGGCACGGTAAAAGTCCATGACCATCAGGATCAATTCCACATCCCCCAAGGGTTCGCCCACCCCCAGCAGCTCCGCACCAAACTGGTGAAATTGCCGGTAACGACCGGTCTGGGGCCGCTCGTAGCGGAACATGGGCCCGATGTAGTAGAGTTTGCTGGGTTCCGGGTTCCCATACATGCGGTGTTCCAGAAAGGCCCTGACCACCGGTGCGGTACCCTCGGGCCGCAAGGTCAGACTCCGGTTGCCCTTGTCAACGAACGTATACATCTCCTTTTCCACGATGTCGGTGCCTTGTCCGATACCGCGGGTAAACAGCTCCGTATGTTCAAAAATGGGGGTGCGCAGCTCCCGGTAGCCGTAACTCCCGGCCACCTGGCGGAAGACCTGTTCCACCCACTGCCATCGTTCCACTTCCCCCGGTAACACATCCCGCGTCCCCCGGGGGGTTGTAATCTGTGCCATAGAACAACTACTCCTTCCACTCACAAAGGTCCGCAAAACCCCGTTGCCCAGGTAGAGGAAACCCCAACCGGATCACTGTTCATTATGTAGGTTCCCCCAGGAAAGGGGCAACAGCTGGATTTGCGTCGACCCAACCATAGCAAAAATAGGTCCGCTGTACCGTAGGGCACAGCGGACGGAAGTGCATACCTTACCTACTCCTCCACAACGACCTCTTCTTCGGTCTCAACTTCCATATCCTCTACGGCATCAACATCCTCGGTTTCTGCCAGTTCCTCCTGCTGTTCATACATTTGCTCATTGGCTGCGTAGATCGCCTCGATCCGTTGGTTGATGACCTCTAACTCCTCGGTGCGACCCATCTGGGCCAGCACGGCTTGGAGGGTATAGTGCAGCATCAGATCGTACTGGTCGGCATCCGACGCCTTTACGAAGGACTGGGCCGCTAGATCTTCCTCTTCCTGCAGCATGTGGTACTGTCCCAGTAATACATAGGCTTCCGCAACCATGGAGCTTCCACTCAGCTGTTCGACACAGGCCTGCATGATCTCCACGGCCTTCTCCAGGTTCTCGGTGCGGGCATAGGCCTCGGCCAACGATGGGTAGATTCCGAACTCCTGGGGATTGGCCTTCATAGCCGCATTGTAGGCCTCGATGGCCCCTTCAAAGTCACCCTTTAGATAGAGATACCGCCCTTCCATTTGGCGATCCTGATAGACAATCTCCGCCTGTTCCCACAGTTCCTCGATCAGTTCATTGATCTTGGCTCCGACCTTTTCACTGAGAAGACTCTGCTTAAGTTCTTCCTTGGCCTCCTCGAACTCAGGACCGACCGCCTCTTTGCGGTTCAGGACGTTGATCACGTGGAAACCGTAGGTGGTCTGTACCAAAGCATAGCCGCCCACCTCGGTACTAAAGGCTGCTTCCTCAAACTCTGGGACCATCATCCCCCGGGAGAAATACCCCAGCTCACCGCCGGAGAATCGGCTGCCGGGATCATCGGAGTACTCTTCTGCCAGGACAGCAAAGTCCTCACCGGCCTGCGCCCGGGCCAAAAGCTCTTCCGCTAAGGCCCTAGCCTCATCCTCATCCCGCCCATCGGTGCTAATTAGGATATGCCGGGCATTCACCTCTTCATAGGCACGAACAAGATCTTCATCGGTGACTTCCACGCTACTTTCAATCTGCTGTAACAACTTCTCCGCTGGGAGATATGCACGGATATGCTCCTTGACGACACTGTCCGGAGTCCCGAGGTCCTCGCCGTACTGGGCCTTCAGAGCACTGAGTTCGGCTTCCACTTCAGCATTGGTCACTTTAATCTTATCCGCCTTCGCCTTCTGCATCAGAAGTTCCTCGGCAATGAGTCGTGTCAGCACATCATATTTCATCGCTTCCCAACTCAACCAGCTCACTTCACCATAGCCAAACATGCTTTGGTAGTAGTTCGCATACATAAGTTCCATATTGAACTGCTGCGTCAATATATGATCATAGATCGGGGTACCGTTCACCGTAACCACCACCCGACCTTCCGCTCCACTACCACTGTATCGACTGCGCAGGGCTGCATAAAGCCCCGAAGCGGCAAACCCAAGGATTACAATAACCAAGACCACCTTGCTGGCCTTCCGCATTTTCGAAAATACCATGTCCCTACCCCCAATAATTATCTAGAAGAATTGCAGTACCAATTGCCTGGCGTATAACCTTGTCTCATTGTACTTGATTCGCCGCTGCCCTGTCAATTTTCGTCCCTTCAAGGCGTCAGGCAAACAAAGATTGATCCTATGCGTTTTTGACTCCCAGCCGGCACCAAAACAAGCCAGCCCTACTACAAAGTACTTCCGGTAAGAGGTCCATTGATGAAAGGATTGAGTTTTTTCTCCCTCCCAATGGTCGTCCCCGGGCCGTGTCCTGGGTAGACCGCGGTCTCCTCCGGCAAGGCGCATAGCTTCTGCTAAGAGCTCTGCAACTGTTTGAATGAGGAGCCGGGAAAATCATAGCGTCCGATGGAACCTGCAAAGAGAGTATCCCCGGTAAATGCCACCCCATCGAAAACATAGACCACGCCGCCCGGAGTGTGTCCCGGCGACTCCAAGACTTGAATCCTGGTGCCGTCCCCCAGTACCAGATCCTCCTCTCCCTTGAGAATGATATCCGCGGGCCGGGCCGTAATGCGGTCATGGAAAAACAAGGACAAATTTGCGGCCGGGTCCACCAACATCGGCGCGTCCTTCTCATGGATTACGATCTTCGCTCCAGTACTTCGGCAAAGCTGTGAAACGGCACCAATATGATCGAAATGGCCGTGGGTCAACAATATGTACCGCAGGTCCAGATCCATCTCCCGGATGGTGGCCAGTAGCCTTGCCGCCTCGGCCCCAGGATCCACCGCGATCCCCCACTTCCTGTCAGTTTCGATCAGGTAGCAGTTGGTGGCCAAGGCACCGACGGCACAACACTTGATCTTCATCATTGGCTTTCCCCCTAAAAGTTGCGTCTACTGTCCAAAAGCAGGGTCACCGGTCCATCATTGACCGAAACCACCTGCATGTCCGCCTGGAACTGGCCCGTTTCCACCGCAACGCCCAGTTCCCCAAGGCGGTGAATAAACCCATGATAAAGCTCCAAAGCCTTCTCCGCCGGCGCCGCCGCGGTATAATCCGGACGGCGCCCTCGCCGGCAATCCCCATACAAAGTGAACTGGGATACCACCAAGGCGGGATAACCCATCTGCAAAAGGGAAAGATTCATGCGACCTGCCTCATCGGCAAAGATCCGCAGGTGCGCCGCTTTCTCCGCCAAGTACATGTAGTCAGCCGGTTCGTCGTCATGGGCCACACCGAGATACATCAAGGCCCCAGGACCAATACGCCCCACCGACTGACCGTCCACCAGCACTTCCGCCCTTTTTACCCGTTGCACAACTAACCGCACGCTATCCCCTTACCTTCTACGTTGGATGGGCCCGGTACACATCTAAGACACCGGACACCTGCTTCAACTGGTTAATGATACTGTTCATATGCCCCACGTTGTAAATGTCCAGGACCAGGTCAATGATGGCCTTATCCCGGTCCACCCGGGCATTGACTCCTTCAATATTCGTCTTCTGTTCTGATACTGTGTTCATAATATTGGCCAGGAGATTCACCCGATCAATGGCCTCCACCCGGATCTCCACCGGGTAGGAAACCTCCGTCTGCTCCACCCATTCCACCTCGATGCGCCGTTCCGGCTCATTTTCCAGGTAGGTCACATTGGGGCAATCCTCCCGGTGGATGGACACCCCCCGCCCCCGGGTAATGTAGCCCACAATGGGATCGCCGGGCACAGGGTTGCAACAGCGGGAAAAACGCACTAGTAAATTGTCCACTCCCCGACAGCGTACTCCCTGAATCTGTCGGCGAAGGGGTTCGGGCATCTGCTGTTTTTTCCTGGCCAGGTTAAGCTCTTGCCGCCGTTTTTCCAACTCCTTGGGGTCAATGATCTTACCCAAGGCCTGCCGGGGCGGCACCTTCCCAAAACCAATGGCGGCAAGGAGATCGTCCCCGGAGACAAACCCATAGCGGCCTGCTGCTTGGGTCAATTTGTCCGGTTTTAAGACTTGGCTGGGATCGACCCCGAACTTCTTGGCCTCCCGCTCCAACAGCTCCTTGCCCCGCTGCAGATTCTCTTCCCGCCGTTCTTCCTTCAGAAAAGCCCGGATCTTGGAACGGGCCTTGGAAGTTTTCACAAAATTCAGCCAATCCCGACTGGGGGAAGCGTTGTTGGCGGTGAGAATCTCCACGAACTCTCCGTTCTTCAGCTGATAATCCAGCGGCACGATCCGGCCATTCACCTTAGCCCCTGCACATTTCAGACCCACATCGGTGTGGACGCTAAAGGCAAAATCCACAGGGGTGGCCCCCATGGGGAGAGTCTTCACATCGCCTTTGGGGGTGAAGACGAAGACCTCATCCTCAAAGAGGTCGGTCTTCAACATCTCTATGAACTCGTCGGGGTCTTTCATTTCCTTGAGCCAAT
This sequence comes from Bacillota bacterium, assembly GCA_012839765.1. Lineage (NCBI taxonomy): Bacteria > Bacillati > Bacillota > Bacillota bacterium. The sequence continues at coordinate 33,889 of DUMW01000032.1, read as the reverse complement.
CCATCACTTCCCGCAGCCAGGCCATCTTCAGTTCAAACTTGCTATCCTGGGAACCGCCTTCTTTATACAACCAATGGGCGGCAATACCCCGTTCCGCCACCCAATGCATCTCCCAGGTACGAATCTGAACTTCGAAGGCCTCGCCCCCGGGACCGATGACGGTGGTATGCAAGGACCGATACATGTTGGCCTTAGGCATGGCGATGTAATCCTTGAATCGGCCCGGCACCGGCTTCCACAGACTATGCACGATCCCCAGTACACCATAGCAGTCCTTCACCGAATTGACGATTACCCGCACCCCCAGAAGATCGTAGATCTCATCGATGGTCTTGTTTTGGGTCTTCATCTTCTGGTAGATACTGTAGACATGCTTGGTCCGGCCGCTAAGCTCCGCCTTGATCCCCATTTGATCCAAACGTTTCTTCAGCTGATCCATTACATAGACCAAGTCCGCATCGCGCATAGAGCGCTTGCGGCCCACCTGTTCCACGAGGGCAAAGTAATCTTCGGGATAAAGGTAACGAAAGGCCAGCTCTTCCATCTCCCACTTAATCTGCCACATCCCCAGCCGGTTAGCCAAGGGACAGTAGATCTCGAGGGTCTCCCGGGCGATCTTCTGCTGTCTTTCCACCGACAGGACATCGAGGGTTCGCATGTTGTGTAACCGGTCTGCCAACTTGATGATAACCACCCGCACGTCCTGGGCCATGGCCAAAAACAGTTTGCGCAAAGACTCCGCCTGCTGCTCCTTCTTGGTCCGGAAGGGCAGTTTGCTAAGCTTGGTCACTCCATCCACAAAGAGGGCAATCTCATCGCCAAAGCGTTCCCGGATTTGGGTCAGGGTGACATCGGTATCTTCCACCACATCATGGAGCAACCCCCCGGCGATAATCGTGGCCTCCATCTCCAAATCAGCCAGGATCATCGCCACTTGGAAGGGGTGAGAAAAATAGGGCTCTTCCGAGTCCCGATACTGCCCCTGATGGACTTCTTTGGAGAAATGATAGGCATCGATCACCGGGGACAGATCTGCATCGGGTGCATATTCACGGATTCTCCCCAGTAATTGCTCCAAAGACACGCTGCCCAACCCCCCGGAAAGCCTAGCTTTCGTATTGTACTAACGACAAGACATCATAGCCTTCCAATTTCTTTCGGCCCCCCAGGTACAATAACTCAATAAGGAAACTGAAGCCGACGATCTCGCCCTGCAGGCGCTCCACCAGTTCTGCGGCGGCCTTGATGGTCCCGCCGGTGGCCAATAGATCATCCACCATCAGCACCCGTGTGCCCGGGGAAAAGGAATCCCGATGGATTTCCAATGCATCGGTCCCATACTCCAGTTGATACTGGATCCGCTCCGTGGCCGCCGGCAATTTGCCGGGCTTGCGCACCAAGACAAATCCAACTCCCAACTCATAGGCTAAGGGAGCCCCCAAGAGAAAGCCTCTAGATTCCACCCCCACCACGATCTCAGGCTTCTTGGGACGGAAATAGTCCGCCATAGTTCGAATACAATAGCGCAGGGCTTGTCCGTCCCGGATCACCGTGGTGATGTCCTTGAAACTAACGCCCTCCTTGGGGAAGTCCAAAACCTCCCTGATCATTGATTTGAGATCCACCAAGTACCCTCCTAGTTGCACCAGTCTCTAAGCTGTTCAAATCCCCAAGAATCTTCTCCACCGGTTGGGTAAGCACATACCGGGAAAACCGGTGAAAGGTCTTGACAAGGAATTTATTCTCATTATAACGAATCGATGAGGTTAAGTCTAGCTTGCGTCCAGGATGGCTTACCGACAGATAACCCCCGTCCTGCTGGAGCAAACCCAGGTCGCAAAAGATCTCCAGAATCCCCCGGACCACAAGATTCGTCAGGGCCTTGCCCGGTTCGATGCCCTTTAACCCCAAAAGTTCGTCCCGCACAAATCCCGTAAACTCCTCTAGGGTGCACCCCGGCTGAAGCTGTCGGTAGGCCCGACCCAAGGTCTTCCGGTCGGGACACAAAAAGGGCAACAGTTCCTTGGTCTTATTCACCTGGTCATCACTGATCAGGAAATAGATCCGCGACGCTGGCACCAAGGTCAGCAACCGGACCAACTCCCCGTACCCCAAGGGCATTCCCCACACCCCCAGGGCCCCATCCCCCATCTTCGCAAGAACCTCTTCCCCAAGGTACAGACTGTGGACAAGTCGGACCGTTCCCGCCGGATGCTCCAGCCGGACAAGCCCTCCCTCCCCGGTAAAGGTCCGTTCTTCCTTTAGGGTAAAGCCGGCCCGCTGCCACAGGGCAAGCTCTTCATCGGTGGCGGGAACCACCCCCGCATACACGGTGATCTTCCCCTCCCAGGGCAAAAGTTCCGCCAAATACTGGGCCTTGTTCGTGCAAGCCCTGCCATCATACACCTGTCGGGCCCGGTGGTAGGCCTGGGGCAAGACAGAGGGGCGCACATCCACCAGTTGCCCTTGGAGGGAGACCTCCCCCTGCCACTGGTTCTTCGCCACCCGAAAGGCCAGATCCACCTGGGCAGTGAGCACCTCTTCCCGGTCACCCATACGAAAGCCAATACAGGCCAGTTGCCGATCCCCCTGCCGGACCCAAAGCTGCAGATGGGCATCGCCATTGCCCACCCGCCGGTAACTTTGTACCGTCACATCCCGACAACCGAACAAGGGCCGAGGGTTTCCCGGGCCAAAGGGGGCTAAAGCTGCCACCTCATCCACCAAAGCCAAATCCAGCTCATCTAGATCTACCAAGGTATCGATCTCCAACCGGGGTACAATATCCTCCGGGGTAAGCCGGTGATTAGCATAGGCCACAAACTCCTGGGCAAATCGGTTCCACAATTCCTCCTGCACCGAAAGTCCTGCGGCCATGGTATGGCCACCGTAGCCAACAAGGCTCCCCTGGCAAGCCCCCAAGGCTTCATACAGGTCGAAACCGGGGATGCTTCTGCCCGAGCCCTTCCCCAAGCCCTCATCCAGGGCGATTAGAATCGTCGGCCGGTGATAGCGTTCCACCAACCGGGAGGCGGCAATGCCCACGATCCCCGAAGACCAGTTGGGGCTGGCAAGGACTAAAGCCCGGTCTTTTAGCAGACCCCGGTCCTGGATCATCCCTTCCGCCTCCTCCACGATCCGGGCCTCGTCCACTTGGCGCTGCCGGTTGATCCGGTCCAGATGCTGGGCAAGCTCCCGGGCCCGGTGGAGATCCGTGGTCAGCAGCAACTCTAAGGCACCCAGAGCGTGATCCATGCGCCCTGCGGCATTGAGCCGGGGAGCCAACACAAAACCCACGTGATAGGCCTCCAGCAGCTCCCCCTCTAGTTGGGTCAGCTCCAACAGGGCCCGTAACCCAATACGTCTGGTCCGGGCTAACTGTTCCAGCCCGAACTTCACCAAGATCCGGTTCTCATCCACCAGGGGAACCACATCGGCAACGGTCCCCAGGGCCACCAAGTCTAAGTACTCCTGGATGGGGAAGGAAGTCCCAGTCCAACGCTCCCACAGCCCTTGGGCCAACTTGTAGCTTACGCCCACCCCCGCTAGCTCCCGGAAGGGATACCCACTGTCCTTCCGCTTGGGGTTCACCACCCCAACGGCCTGGGGCAGTTGTTCCCCCACTTCGTGGTGATCCGTAATCACCAAATCGATCCCTAAAGAAGCGGCCAATTCCGCCTCTACAACGGCGGCGGCCCCGCAGTCCACCGTAAGCAAAAGGTCACAGCCCCGCTCCCGTAGGGCCCCTATGGCCTCGCAATGGAGTCCATAACCTTCGGTGAAGCGGTCGGGGATATAGTAATCCACGGTAGCGCCCAGGCGGTTCAAAACCTCCACTAGTAGGGTAGTGGCCGTCAAACCATCCACGTCATAATCCCCGTAAACCACTATCCTCTCCCTATTCTCCAAAGCCTGACATAGCCGCGTTACCGCCGGTTCCAAATCCGGCAGCAAGTGGTAATCATGGAGAGCTTCCAACCGGGGCCGCAAGAAGGCCCGGGCCGCTACCGCATCCCTCAGGCCTCGGTTTACCAAAAGCTGGGCAAGCAAGGGAGAGATCCCCAATTCCGCAGCCAGCTGCCGGCTTCGGGCCCGGTCAGTTTCCCGCACAACCCACTTCATCAATATACGCCCTTCGGCACCCTCTGGTGCCGAAGGATCCACCTGCCTTTCCCATGGACAAAACCACTAAAGCTTTCCCGCACGGAGAATGGAGACCAACAGCCAAAACCCCAGAAACCCGGCAAGGAGATACCCGGTAAGACCTAAAACTGGATAGCCGAAGAGTGTTGGTCCTTGGTGAAATAGTAGCACTAAAGAGGAGGCAATGACAAGGGCTGAGACAATGAGGGCAGAGGTAAGGCGGTTGCTGATGAGTTCCAGGCGATGCAAGAACCCCTCCAAACCTTCATGATAAAACCTGATCCCCAGTTCATCCCCACTGAGCTTCCCCAACACCCGTTCTGTGGAAAGGACAATCCTTGGCACCGCTTTGGCCAGTTCCGTCACCTTTTCCTGGGTCCGGGTTCCGAGGCCCTTGGCGGCCCAGCGCCAAGGTTCCGAACCCAAGGTCTCTAGGATCTCCAAGGGACTGATCTGTGGATCCAGTTTCCTAGCCAGGCCCTCCACCCCGATCACGGTCTTCACTAGCAAAGCCAAATCCGCAGGCAACCGCAGGTGATGTTTCTTCACCAAACCCACAATCCGATTCAACACATCACCCAGGGACAGGTCCCTAAGGGGCACCCCAGAGTAACGATGGATCAGGATCAGCAGATCCCGCTGGAGAAAGGCAGGCTCCTTCCCCCGGGGCAGAATACCCAGTTTCCCCAGGGCACGGACAATCTGCCGCGGCTGTGCCGTCCGGATCCCCCGTAACACTCCCAGCAAAGGCTCCAAGGTGTCGGGATCCAGGTAACCCATCATCCCGAAATCCACAAAGGAAATGACCCCCTGGGCATCCACAAAGAGGTTTCCCGGGTGGGGATCCCCGTGGAAATAGCCATGAAGGAAGATCTGTTCGAAATAGAGGGTCACGAGGTTTCGGGCCACTTGGTCCAAGGGGATGCCCTGGTCCCTTAAGAGGGAGACCCTGTCGATCTTCGTCCCCCGGACCTCTTCCATGGTGAGCACCCGGGACGTGGTATATGACCAGTGGACCTTAGGGATGTGCACCCTAGGATCCGATTTGAAATCCCGGGCCATCCGTTCCATCTGGGCAGCCTCAATTACGTAATCCAGTTCGTTCTGCAAGACCAGACCGAATTCATCCACCAGTTCCACCGGATCGAAACCTTCGGGTGCCAGGCGTTCCCGGTAAGAATGAGCTAAGGTTCGTAGGATCTCCAAATCGGTGTCAATTAGCCTTTGGATTCCGGGACGCTGCACCTTCACCACCACCGTCTCCCCCGCGGGCAACTGCGCCCGATGGACCTGGCCTAAAGAGGCGGAGGCCATGGGGACAGGGTCCAATTCCTGAAAAAGCTCCGACAGGGCCCCGCCCAACTCCTGTTCCAGGATCCTCTGCACCACCGGAAAGGGTACCGGCTCCACCGCATCCTGCAGTCTCTCCAATTCTCCAATAACCTCCGCCGGCACAAGATCAGGCCGTGTGCTCAAGGTCTGCCCCAACTTGATAAAGGTGGGACCAAGGGCTTCTAAGCTGCGCCGCACCCGTTGTGCAAAGGTCACCGGATCCAAGGAGGTTTGGCGAAAGACAAGGGGGCGTAACGGCCAGGGCAAAAACCTCTTTAGCCCCAATTGATCCACCAGGTAGCCGAACCCCTCCCGCAGGAGCACCTCCGCAATCTGCCGATACCGCCGAAAGTGTTTATATGTGCGTCGTAAACCCATCGGATCCCTTCCTTACGTGTTGCCTCGGCACCCCCCCTTTTTTCGTTTTCCTCCCCCGATACACCCGGGGGATGGCCCACAGCCATCCCCCAGGAACACTAGTCTCTTTTCGGGGATTTGGTCCCCGTTTCATAGTATGCTGTCTTCTTACGCTCCTCAAGCCACAGCCACAAGGGGCTGGCCAGGAAAAGGGAAGACAAGGTTCCCACCACGATCCCCGCGATCAACCCGATGACCAGATCCCGAATGGTGCTTCCGCCCAAAATCAGCAGGGCCACCAACACCAACAAGGTGGTCACACTGGTATTGATAGTCCGGGTGAGACTTTGGGTCACCGAAGTATCCACCAACGTATCCTGATCGAGCTTTGGTTGATTCCGCCTGTTTTCCCGGATGCGGTCAAAGATCACGATGGTGTCATTGATGCTATAGCCCACGATCGTAAGAATGGCCGCGATAAAGTTCGTGTTGATCTCCATGCCCAACAGGGCAAAGAGCCCACAGACCACTAACACATTATGCAGCAAGGGCAAAACCGCCGCCACCCCGAAGGTCCACTCAAAGCGAAAGGCCACATAAATCAGCATTAAAATGGCAGCCAGACCCAAAGACCAAAGGCCCTTTCTAATGAGCTCCCCGCCGATCACAGGACCCACCATCTCGGTGCGCCGGACCTCCACATCCCCATAGGCCTCTGCTAGCTTCGCATCCACCAGATCGATCTCAGTACTATCCAGGGGCGCTGTACGGATGATGGCATCGCGGTCTCCCGCCATCTGGATCACCGGCTGCCCCAGATCCAGATCCAACTGGGACAACTGCTCCATGATCTCGGTACCATTGGTGGCTACGGGCAGTCGCCGTTCCAGGAGGGTCCCACCGGTGAAGTCAATTCCGAAGTTCAGGCCCTTGGTAAGCAGAAGAAGTATGCTGACCAGGACGAGGCAGGCTGCAGTCCCCAACCACAGTTTTTTCCTTTCCGCAAGCTTCATTGATTCAACCCCCTCACCCCGAAGTACTTGGCATACTTCTCCGGATTCCGATCCACCACCAGATGCAAGAATAGTCTTGTCACCACGATGGCGGTAAACATACTGACCACAATACCGATCCCCAAGGTCACCGCAAAGCCGCGTATCGGTCCACTACCGAAAATGAACAATACCACCGCGGCAATGAGGGTGGTGATATTAGCATCGGCAATGGCGGGCAAGGCCCGATGGAATCCCGCATCAATGGCCGCCCGCAGCCGCTTGCCTGCGGCCAGTTCCTCCTTCAGCCGTTCAAAGATGATAACGTTGGCATCCACCGCCATCCCAATAGACAGGATGAAACCCGCGATTCCCGGCAGGGTCAAGGTGGCCCGCAAGGCAGTGAACACACCCAACACCAGGACCACATAGATGGCCAACGCTAGGTCCGCCACAGCACCGGGCAGTTTGTAATAAAGAAGCATGAAGAGAAAGACTAAAAGAACACCAATGATTCCGGCCTTCAAGCTGGCATCAATGGACTCTTGGCCCAGGCTGGGACCCACATTGCGTACTTCCAGGACCTCCAGGGGTACCGGCAAGGCTCCGGCCCTCAACTGAAGGGCCAACTCCTGGGCCTCTTCAATGGTGAAGGCCCCGGAGATAATCGCTTTTCCGTCGGGGATGATGGTTTCTACCCGAGGACTACTGATGATCTCTCCGTCCAGGACGATGGGTAATTGCATCCCCAGGGAGCGGGCCGTCAGTTCGGCGAATTTCCGGGCCCCATCCCTGTTGAAGGTGACCGCGACCCCCGGCCGCCCCATGTTGTCAAAACTCTGTCGTGCATCGGCCAGATCCGCCCCGGTCAGCACCGTATTGCCATAGGGATCCCAAAACTCCAATTGGGCAGGACGACCAATCACCCGCAGTGCCTCTTCATGATCATGGACCCCCGGTAATTCCACAATCACCCGATCCACGCCCTCCGGTTGAATCACCGGCTCGGTAACCCCCAGGGCATTGATCCGGCGATCGATGACTGTAATCACCCGCTGCATCAAATCCTCATCCACTTCCACATCGTCGCTGCCTTTCGCCTGCAGCACCACGTGGACACCGCCTTGCAGGTCTAGGCCCAGTCGCAGGGGCATCCGGTACAGAAGAACACCGGCCGCGACCAGCAAGGCTAACACCACCACCAGTCTGATTCGGTTTCCTTTGTGCATGTTTTGCTTCCTCCTAGCATTTTGGCAAAATGCAACACTCTGCCTACCTTCTAGGTCTACCATCCACCCTTAGCCTCCACTGCATTGTAGCACAGCAATGCCCCGTTTCATAACGGAACCCACCGGCAATTTCACCCACACCAAAGAAGATGCGGCTACAGAAGACTAGCGCCGTTAATCTCCAACTTAAACTGACAGTCCAAAAGCTCCGCGGCGCGTCGACACATCACCATCCGGGAAAGAAAGATCTCAAAGTAGTCCATCACCGGGCAGATCTCCCGCTCGATGGTAAGCTCCAAAGCTACGGTCCTCTTTTCCTTGTCTACGTTCACAAAGGAGCGCACCGCGGCGAAATTCACCCGGTCGTGGATATCATAGGTGGCCTGATCGGGGTTACGCACCCGCGTCCTGTGCACATCGCTTTTGTCCGCGAGGATCAACGCCGCCGACACTGGCGTAACCGCAGTACCCACTTCCTCCTCGTGGTTACCCACCGCGGAAATGATGATCGCGCTCTCTTCGTCGGACATCCCCAGCTCTTTCAGAATGGGAAACAACAAACAGGCCCCAAAGCCCCCGTGATTGGCCCGGCTAATCAGGTTACCGATGTCATGGCAATAGCCGGCGACCTGTGCCAACTCCACCTCGCGCGGGGGATACTCTAAGCGTTCCAGTACGTTCCCCGCGATCTGCGCCACCAAATTGGCATGCCGGAACCCGTGTTCCGTCAAGCCCAAGATGGCTAGATTCCGGTCCGCCTGACGCAGAAAGGTGTTGATGGTGTGGTTTTGCTTGATCGTGGCAAGGGTGACCGGCAAGACAATCCCTCTATTCGCTAAGCACCCGGCCGACACCGCCTTTGGTGACCCGGATGTTTACGTTGTCGGCAATCTTCAAGGTCACATCATCATCGCTGATCTTAACAATTTCCCCATAGATACCACCGATGGTAATCACCCGATCGCCCTTTTTCAGGTTGCCGAGCATCTCTTGCCGTTGCTTTTGCTGCTTTTGCTGGGGCCGGATCAACATGAGGTAAAAAAGTCCCAACATGAGCCCGAAGAAGACCAGGCTGCTCACTAGCCCCTGAGCTCCACCAGTCGTCGTCGTTTCTGCCACTTCTGTTGTCAACAATGGTAGCAACAAAGTATTACCCCCTCGTCTTGTCTTTAAGGTCCTCAGCCTAAATCTCCCTTAGGCCAAAGACCATTGTTCCTTAAACCTCCGGTAAAACTCCGGAAATGATCCCTGGGCCAAACTTTCCCTTATTCTTGCCATTAATTGTCCCAGAAAATACAGGTTGTGGTAGGTGGTCAGCCGAATACCCAACACCTCATCGGCATGGAGCAAGTGCCGCACATAGGCCCGGGAGAAGTTCTGGCAGGCCCAACACCCACAGGCCGGATCCATGGGCTTGGGGTCCTCCTTGTACTGGGCATTGCGGATCACCAGTTTGCCTGTGGAGGTGTAAACGGTCCCGTGGCGGCCAAGCCGGGTGGGCAATACGCAGTCGAACATGTCAATGCCTCGGGCCACCCCCTCCACCAAATCATCGGGAGAACCCACCCCCATCAGGTAACGGGGCCGCTCCTCGGGTAGCTCAGGAACGGTTACATCCAGCATCTCGTACATCAGTTCCTTGGGCTCACCCACGCTCAGACCGCCAATCGCGTACCCCGGGAAATCCAGGTCCACGATCTGTTTAGCACTCTCCCGCCGCAGGTGTGCGAAGGTACTCCCTTGCACAATGCCGAATAGCAATTGATCCTCCCTGGTTTTGGCACGCAGACATCGCATGGCCCACCGGGTGGTGCGCTCCAGGGACTCCCTGGCATATTCTTCCGTACAGGGATAGGGAGTACACTCGTCAAAGGCCATGATGATATCCGCTCCGAGGTTCTCCTGAATAGCGATGGACTTCTCCGGACCGATAAAATGCTCACTCCCATCCAGATGTGAGCGGAAGGTGACCCCTTCCTCGGTGATGGTGCGCAGTTCACTCAGACTGAAGACCTGGAAACCTCCACTGTCGGTGAGGATGCTCCTCGACCAATTCATAAACCGGTGCAGCCCCCCCAGGCGGGCGATTAGTCCGTCGGAAGGTCGCAGATACAAATGATAGGTATTGGCCAAGATAATCTGAAACCCCAAGGCCTTCAATTCGTGCGAGGCCATGGTCTTCACCGTAGCCTGGGTCCCCACGGGCATAAACACCGGTGTGGGGATCTGGCTGTGGGGCGTAGTCAGCAACCCCAACCGCGCCCTTGTGGTACCGCACCGACCCAATACTTGAAAACTCAATCCCAATCTCCTCCGTTAGATGATCAACATCCCGTCGCCGTAGCTGTAAAAGGCATACTTCTCCCTTACCGCCACCCGGTAGGCTTCCAGGATCCGCTGATGCCCACCGAAGGCGCAGACTAACATCAACAGTGTAGAACAGGGCAGATGAAAGTTGGTTATCAAACCATCGATCACCTGGAATTCAAACCCAGGATAGATGAAGATATCAGTCCAACCGCTGTACGCCTTCACTTCACCTAGGATCTTGGCGGTGGCCTCCAGGGCCCGGACCACCGTGGTGCCCACCGCGATCACCCGCCCGCCCTCCTCCTTGGCCCGGGCAATGGCCTGGGCACAGGACTCATCCACTTGGAAAAACTCGCTGTGCATCCGGTGATCTTCGATCCGCTCCGTTTGCACGGGACGGAAGGTCCCCAAGCCAATATGCAGGGTCAGGAAGGCGGTTCCCACCCCCTGGGCCCGGAGGGTCTCCAGAAGCTGGGGGGTGAAATGCAAGCCCGCGGTGGGGGCAGCTGCCGAACCTAGTCTTTGGGCATAGACCGTCTGGTACCTTTCCCGATCCCAGTCCGTAGGCTCCCGGGAGATATAGGGCGGTAGGGGTACCTGACCCACCCTTTCTAACACCTCCAGGAAGGCCGCCTCGCTATGAAAGTCCACAAGGCCCTTGCCCTCATCTTCCTTAGCTACCAGGGTCCCCACCAGTTCCCCTTGGCCAAAGACCAACTCTTCTCCCACCTTGAGCCTCTTGGACCGTTTCATGAGGACCCGCCACCGGGCCTCCCCCACCGGGGAAAGAAGCAGGATCTCCACCCGGCCACCGGTCTGTTTTCTCCGACCCAGCAGACGGGCGGGGAGGACCTTGGTATCATTGAGCACCAATAAATCCCCCGGCCGCAGATAATTGGGCAGCGCGGCAAAACAACTATGTTCAATGCCTGTTCCCTGGCGCTCTACCACCATCAGCCGCGCCTTGTCCCGCTCCGAGGAGGGTGCTTGGGCGATCAATTCTTTGGGCAATTCGTAGTAAAAATCGTCGGTTCTCATCATTCATATCCAAATCTGCGCAGTTCTTCTTCCTTTTTCCGCCAGTTCTTCTTCACTTTCACCCACAGCTGCAGATTCACCTGGCTACCCAATAACGCCTCGATCTCCTGCCGCGCCCCCTGGCCGATGCTCTTAAGCATGCGGCCCCCTTTACCGATAATGATCCCCTTCTGGGAATCCCGCTCCACGATAATCGTCGCGTGGATATCGATCAGGTCCCGATCCTCCCGCTGGGAAAAATCATCGATCATCACCGCCACCGCATGGGGGACCTCCTCCTCGGTGTACTCCAGCACCTTCTCCCGGATAAACTCCGCCACGATAAACTGCTCTGGGTGATTACTCACCCAATCCGAAGGATAATACTGAGGTCCCAGGGGAAGCTTGCTCACCAAATGCTCCACAAAGGCGTCGACTCCCTCACCGGTGACCGCTGAAACGAAAAGCAAGGTGGGAAACAGGGTCAGGAGCTCTTCTCGTTGATCCTTTTCCATCAGGTCGGCTTTGTTGGCCACCACCAAAAGCTCCGGTCCTCCTTGGGCAAGATCTACAAGTTCTTGATGGATCCGCTCGTCGGCGGCGGTAAACCCTGCAGCCCCGTCAAAAAGAAAGACCACCACATCCACTTCCAGGATCGCGGATCGGGCCTGTTGAACCATGTACTCGCCCAATTCATGCAAGGGTTTGTGCAACCCCGGGGTATCAATGAAGATCACCTGGGCATCAGGCCGCGTTAAGACCCCCTGGATCTGGTTCCGGGTGGTCTGGGGTTTGTTGGAGACAATCGCCACCTTCGAGCCCACGATCTGGTTCAATAAAGTAGATTTGCCCACATTGGGCCGGCCCACAATAGCCACAAAACCTGACCTAATCTCCATACTGTCCCTCCCTTAGCCTAGTGTTCACGGCTTCGGCCTTATGTATCCAGACAGGATCAGGCCGGCAATGTACCATATAATACCACAGAAGTTTAAACCTCGTCTAGCTCCAGCTCCAGAAGCAACCGATCCTCCCCAGGCCCGTATTCATCCTTCAGGAAACCCACTTGCTGAAAACCAAAGGAGGCATACAGCCGGCGGGCGGGTATGTTATCCTCAGCCACCGTAAGCAGGACCTTCCTAAAGCCATCCCTTTGGATCTGGTCTAGGGCCTGTTTTAGAAAATACTTACCGTAACCCAAGGAGCGGTACTGGGGTACAATGGTGATCCCCACTAAATAACATGCGTACTGGTCCCAAGTGCGCATGAACTCCATCACCCCAATGATCTCCCCCCCATAGGCCAAACAAAACACCCGACCATAGCGTACCAGGGGGGCCAGCTGCCAGTGATTCATGCCCCCTTCTCCGAAGGCAGTTTTTTCCAGGTGGGTGAGGCGTTCCATGATCTGTGGTGTGACCTCCTCCAGTCGAAAGACCACCAGGGACAAGTCAGTCCTCTCCCTTCAGGAGAAAGGCTTTGGGCAACAGAGCACCGACGGTGGTCACCTCATAGTTCCCTGCCAAGTCCGCGATGATCACCTGGGTGTGGGCGCCAAACTCGAAGAGGACCTGCCGGCAACCGCCACAGGGTGGGCTTGGGTGCTCTCCCACGATAGCAATAGCCCGAAAGGCACGTTTTCCCGCGCTGATTGCTTTTCCCACCGCCACCTGTTCAGCGCAGATTCCCAGGGGAAAGGCGGCATTCTCCACATTGCAGCCCGCAAAGAACTCACCGTCCTCGGTGAGAATACAGGCACCCACCGCGTAGTTAGAATAGGGGGCGTAGGAAAACTGGCGAACCTGTCGGGCTTTATTGATCAATTCCTGGATGGTTTCATCGGGTTTACACAAGCCACACACACCTCCATCCTTGTGCATTCTCTAGGGGGCGAGAATTTCCTTCTTGGAACCTCAGAAACAGCAGACTCCGCACAGGTTCCGCCCTTCGCCCGTGCTGGCTTTTCAATTACAGGGTTATTGGGCGCTTGATACTATTCTATCCGAAGTACATGGGCTTAAGCAGGAAAGATTCCTTCAGGGTCGAACTAGGTATATACCCACTTTATCAGATGTACAAAGGAGGTAATACATGATTAAGCAGAAGTTGAGTATGCTTCTTGTCGGATTTCTCCTCTGTCTTTTGGTGGTCCAGCCCACCGATACCTCTTCCACGGGCCAGATTTATATTGTGGACAAGATCGAAGCCGATGTCGCCCTACTGCTCTGGGCCGAGGACGAAAGCCTGCATCTGGCCCTGCCCGTCTGGCAACTACCGGACCCCCACGAAGGGGCAGTGCTGGAGCTTTTGTTTATCCCCCGTCCGGACTTGGAACAAGCCCGCCGGGAGCAGGCCGGAAAACTACTCCGCGGTCTCCTTGGACTTTAATTTTTCCAATAAAGCCGCCACATGGGCCCGCCGACGGGCCTCCTCGGCCTCGTCGGCTTCGATGGTCAGCCGAAAGACCTGGCCCTCCCGGGTACGGGGAGACAATAATGTCCTCGGCACCACGATCCGGTGTTCCTGCCCCTCCCACTCAACCAACACCGTGGCTAGATCGTCATGGAGCTGATCGATCACCAGTCGGAAAGTCCGCGCCATTACTCTCCCCCCACCGTGACAAGATCCTTCACCCGTTCATAGATCCCGGCGCCAATACCCCGCACCTGGGTTAGCTCTTCCTTGTTGGTAAAGGGATGCTGTTCTCTGTACTCGATAATCCGCTGGGCTAAGGTAGCACCTATTCCCGGCAGCGACATCAGCTGTTCCCTGGTGGCGGTGTTCAAATCGATCAGCCCCGGAACACTCCCCTTCTGTACCGTGATCCCGTAGCTTGTCCCATCGGTGGTGACCACGATATGACCATGGGTATCGGTCCGGTAGATCTTGGCTTCCACTGCATTTAGGCGGCTTATGGCCTCCCCATGGGGATGACCGTAGGAGTTGTCCTGCCCACACTGGATCACCGCGATCCCCGGTAACACCACCGCAAGAAAATCCCCATGGCTGGAATAGCGGGAGCCGTGGTGTCCCACCTTTAGGACCGTCACCGGCGTAAGGAAATTGCTCCCCACCAGGGCAAGCTCCGCCACATGCCCGATGTCCCCTGTAAAGAGGAAAGAGATGTCTCCGAATCTAAGCTGCAGAACTAGGGAGTTTTCGTTAAGATCCGTTCCGAACATCTCCGCCGGTGGTGAGAGCACCACCAGTTCGTCCACCCCTGCCAAACTAAGTCGGTCCCCTTGCCGGGGCGTGCGGAAGGGGATGTTCTTTTCATCGATTAGTTCCAAGAACCGGATATATGTACTGCTAGTATGGATCTGTCCACAGGCCACCACCCGATCCACGGGAAACTCCTCCAACACTGGAACAAGTCCTCCGATATGATCGTAATGGGGATGGGTAGCCACCACTAGATCGATCTTCGTTACTCCCAGTTGACGCAAGTAGGGGACCAGCACATTTCTGCCGGGACCCGTCTCTCCTCCGTCGATGAGGAGCACTGCCCCCACATCGGTACGTACCACAATAGCATCTCCCTGGCCCACGTCCACAAAATGGACCTCTAGGGCCCAGGTGGGTAAGGTCAAGACCAGAAGCAACCACAGGACGAACAAACTTCTTAACTTGCGGAACATCCTAAATCCTCCCCTTCTCTAGCCCAGGCAGCGAGCAATGCCCACCAGCAGGGTCACGATAGCACTACCCAACACTGCCCCGATCACCACTTCCAAAAGGGAGTGGATCTTCGCCTCTACCCGGCTTTGGAGCACCAGCAGGGCCAGGGCATAGGCCAAGAATACTATGTAGGGCTGGACCGACAGAAAGAAAACCAAAGTAGCCAGGGCGAAGGACACCGCGGCATGAAAGCTGGGCATGCCTCCCTGAAGCACTACCTTGCCCCGCAGGGCTTTGATGGTAATTACCGTGAAGGCCACCACGAGCACGGAGCTGGCGATGAGGAAAAAGGGATTGGACAGCAAAAGGTCCCGCCAACGCAACTGTAAAGGCGCCAGGCGGGGACCGAAAAGGAAAAAGCCGATGATCACTGCCACCAAGGAGGCAAACAACACCGCCCCCGCCGCGATTTCCTTCACCATGGCCGCGAAGGGATGCTCTGTGGGCTCGATAAGATCCACCATGAACTCAATGGCAGTGTTGATGAGCTCAGCGGTGATTACCATCCCGATAATCAACACCAAAACCGCCATCTCTAAGGTGCTTAACCCTAAAAGTAGCCCGCCGGCGGTGACCAAAACCGCCGTGACAAAGTGGATCCTTAGATTCCTTTCGGTGCGTAGGGCCAGGGCAACACCCCTGAGGGCGTCTTCGAAGCTTTCCAAAAGGCTACGGTGCCGGTATCTCCTCATCTGCATCCCACCTGCGTTCCAGGCCCAATTCCTTAAGGACGGTCTCCTCCATGGCCCGCATCCGGCGCCTTTCCATCTCGTCCTGATGGTCATAACCGGCCAGATGCAGGCAGCCATGGACGGTAAGGAAGCACAACTCCCTGAGAATCGAATGGCCGTACTCTTGGGCCTGCTCCAGCGCCCGGGGATAGCAGATGACAATATCCCCCAGGGGACGTTCTTCGGGATCCAAAAAGGTGACCTCTGCGGGGTCCACAGGGAAAGACAAGACGTCGGTGGGCCCTTCCTTGCCCCGATAATTCCTATTGAGCAAGGCCCCTTCCTCCGCTTCCACGAAAAGGATCGTGACTTCACCGGCTGTGATGTCACAAAGCCGGAAGGCCGTCTGGGCCACCGCGGTAATTTTCTGCCTGGTGTCTTCGTCCAGAGTCCTTTGATCCAGGTTTTCAAGGATAATCACGTTCACCATTAGCTTTTCGCCTTCTTCTGTTGCAGTTCCTCCATCACGGTCTCGGGATACTGGACCCGGCTATGGTAGATCCCTGAGAGCACCCGACTGAAGGCCTGCGCGATGGTATTCAAATCTCGCAGGGTAAGATCGCATTCATCCAACTGCCCCGCATCCAGTTTATCCTTGATGATCTTTCGAATCAAGCCATCGATCCGGCCGGCGGTAGGCTTAGACAAGGACCGAATCGCCGCCTCCACCGAATCCGCCAGCATCACAATGGCGATTTCCTTAGTCTGGGGCTTGGGTCCGGGATAGCGGTAATCGCCCTCGTCCACCTCTCCATCCCTGCTCTGCTCCAGGGCCTTGTGATAGAAATACCGGACCAGATCTGTTCCGTGATGTTGCTGGGTAAAATCAATGATCATCTGGGGCAACTTATATTGCTTCCCTAACTCCACCCCGTCCTTGGTATGGGAGATAATAATCAACGTACTGAGGCTGGGGGCAATCTTGTCATGGGGGTTTTCCGGAATGAACTGGTTCTCCCCGAAGAAATAGGGGCGTTTCAGCTTACCGATATCATGGTAGTGGGCACCCACCCGGGCCAGGATGGAATCACAACCAATGGCATCGGCGGCCGATTCCGCTAAATTCCCCACGATGACACTGTGGTGGTAGGTTCCCGGCGCCTCCACCAAAAGCCGCCGCAATAGCGGCTGATTAGGATTGGACAGCTCCAGCAGCTTAATGGAGGAAGTAACATCAAAGAGGGTCTCCAGGTAGGGAAGGGACCCGATAGCTAAAACGCCGCACAACAGACCGTTCACCAATCCTACCCAGGAATGCTTCAAAAGCTCCCCGTCGGTTTGCACAAGCCCAATCCCCACAATGGTGAGGAAGAGCACCACTCCCACCACGAAGCCAGCGCGGGTGATATCTGAGCGCTGACTGGCCTTGGAAACACTGTATACCCCCGTGAGGCCACTGACCACCGCTCCGATGGCATATCGGAAATCTAAGCCCGAGATCAAACCTACAATAATAGCGTAGGCCACGGCACAGATGGCCGCAAGCCGCGAATCCAGCAAGATGGCCAACAGCATTGTACCCATGGCCACCGGTGCCAGGTACGCCGCGTAGGGCCAGGACAACACACTCATCAACTTGCTAAGAAAGACCACCAACACGCTCACCAGACACAACAGACCCAATTGCCGAATTTCCTTGAGAATAGTGCGCTCATATTGATACAGGTACACAAAAAGACCGCAAAAGATCAGGGTGAGCACAATTAGGGCCCCGAACATAATGGGATAGACACTGCTGGTCTTCAACATCCCCAAATCGTTTAGGATCTGGATCTGCTCTTCATTCACCACTTCACCCTTACCCACGATCCGGGAGTCCTGGGGCACCATCACCGGTTCCACCCTACTGATGGCCTCCCGTTCCGCTGCCTTCACCTTTTCCAGGTTGAGGACTAGGTTGGGCTGCACCAGGTTCGCCGCGATCTCCTGGGCTTCGGGGATGAACTCCTCCGGCAGGGAGCTATCTAGAATCAATGCCACCAGTTGGTTCCGTTTAGCCGGCACATCCGCTTCGCTAATCCGTTCCCTTTGGAGAAAGTCACCCACGATCTGGGCCAGCCCTGTCATCCCCTCGCTCAAAGTCTGGGCAGGCAACAGTAGCAACACTTCCGTAAGCCGGTCGGTCAGCCGAAGACCCAACTGCTCCAAGGCCTTGTTTTGCACTTCATCCACATCGGCCCCGGTGGGTAGTTGGGGCACAGTCTCCGGGATCGCTTCTTCGGTACCTTCCCCGGTCTCTTCCGTCTCCACCGTCCACAAACCCAAGCTTTGTCGCTTGTCCTTCACCAGCTCAAGCAGGGCCAGGATATCCTCCGTGGCCTCCAACCCCACCACGGTGTTAATATCGTAGTTATTAGGATCCTGGCTAGCCTGCCGGGCCGCTTCCTCCGCGGCCTGCCTTTCCAGGAGGCTCGTGGCGTAGTTATTCCGGATAGTCCGGGGGGCGTAAATAGTCTCGGGAGCCACCGAGCCCACCGTCAGGTCTAACTTGGGCACCATATCAATTAACACAATGACTGAAATTAAAACAAAGGTGGCCAGACCGATCAACCACTGATAAATCTGGCCGTTATCCAGGGCCAACTTGAACTTGGCCTGTTTTTTTTGTTTCTGCTTTTTACGGGGGTTCAACGATTAACACCTCTGATCCAAAGCAACCTAAGGCTCCGTCTCCTCGTCGGCGCTCTGGTTTTTCTCGTAGTCTTCGTAGGCTTGAATGATCCGTTGCACCAATTGATGGCGCACAACATCCCGTTTCTCTAAATATACAAAAGCGATCCCTTCGATCCCTTTGAGGACCTTTTGGATCTCAACCAAACCAGAACGTTTCCCCTTGGGCAGGTCGATCTGGGTGATGTCCCCGGTGATCACCGCCTGGGAACCAAAGCCCAACCTGGTCAGGAACATCTTCATCTGATCCGGGGTAGTATTTTGGGCCTCATCAAGGATGATGAAAGCATCGTCCAAGGTCCTGCCCCGCATGTAGGCCAGGGGTGCCACTTCGATCATGCCCCGCTCCATATACCGCCGGTAAGCCTCTTGACCAAGGATATCAAAAAGTGCATCGTACAGTGGACGCAGATAAGGATCCACCTTCGTCACCAAATCTCCCGGCAAAAAACCGAGGCTTTCTCCGGCCTCCACCGCTGGCCGCGTCAAAATGAGACGGCTGACCCCTTTGCTCTTCAAAGCCGCCACCGCCATGGCCACGGCCAAATAGGTCTTCCCCGTTCCCGCGGGTCCAATGGCAAAGACGACCCCGTTTTCTTGAATGGCTTGCACGTAGCGCAATTGACCTTTAGTCTTGGGCACGATCTGTTTGCCCCGGGCGGTCACCTCAATGACCAGCTTGGACATTTCGTGTAGCTGGCTGGCTTCACCCTTCTTGGCCAAATCCAACGTATAACGGACCTGCTGGGTGGTAATCCCGCCCCAGTTTTTGGCGATCTGGGCAAGCTCCTCCAGGGCCTGTTCCGCCTTGTCCACCTGCTCCTGAGCCCCCGTGATTTTGAACTCATTCCCCCGGGCCACGATCTTCACGCCCAGTTCCTGCTCCAACATCTGTATATGCTCATCACCAACGCCACAAAGGGAAACCATCGCGGCGTTATCTTCAATCAAAAGACTCCGCTGCACTCCACTTTCCAATATTGCTCTGTTACCCCCTCGCCGAAGATTAATCGTCTGTGTTGGCAACGAATTCCGCAATGTTCTTGCGCATTTCCACCAGGACGTTGGCCTCCATGTATTCCACTCCCCCTTCGGTCACCAGCGCGTAGGTGACCGAGAGGATCTCTCCATCCTCGACCCCGGGAATACGCTCCTGCAATGCTGCTAGGGCCTGCTCTTTGGCCAGCCGCTTGGCCTCTTCATGATCTAGTGTATACCGTGCTATCTCTACCTCATGAAAAACCTGCTCCTGCCGTCCAACCGGCAGCCGCCATCCCCAAATTTCCCAGTATCGACGGTCGGTCTCCACATCGTACTCCGTAAAGGAGGTGCGAAAGCGGCCTAGGGCATAGGGCCCCACCAACAGTTGCGAAGAACGTTCCCGGTTGCCCGTAAGCTCCCTGACCTCAAGCACCATAGGAGTACGCCCCCGCTCTTCATACCACACCAACGCGGTGACGATTCCGTCGGCCCGCAAATAGGGCCTTTGGCCGGCTCGTACTAGCTCCTGATACTGCGGATCGTAAGAAGCCAGCTCTCCGCTGATCAAAACCTGTCCCCGTACCACCGTCTCGCCACTGGAAACCCGGGGCGTACCTCGAATAGGGATCACATCCAGCACGATCCCCGGATCACTGGCCACCAGGTCGCCACTTTCCTGGAGGTGACTGTCCACCACCGTCTTCTCGGCCACTTCAATGGTCACTAGGGTTCCCCGAACCGATAGACTGGCCCAGGCCAAACCGGGCAGTTCTTGCAACAGCCGCTTCTCGATGTCATCGGGTTCTAGCTCGCTCTTGCGCACACCCCGAACCAATCCCGCCCGACCTACAATGGCAAGGATTTCCTCCGGGGCAATTCTTTCGTATCCCACCACTTTGATGAACCAGACGTAGGAAGATAACAGGTAGACTAAAAATAAAAACAGGACTCCTCCCGTGACCAATACCTTGCGTCTAGCCATCCGTTGTAACAAAAAGGGCACGCCGACCTTCTTCAGTACTGTGCAACGCACCCGTCCTTTGGGGATGTAATCCCTAAGTCTTCGCCAATCTGCCACCGAAACCCGACAACAGATCGTATCCGGGAGAATCCGCCGCACTTGGCCGAATTCCACACCGTCAAGACTAGCGGCAGTAAGGACCGCCTCTAAGTCTGTGCCCTTTAGGGTTATTATAACATACCCACATATGTAAAGCCATAACCAGCGCATCCCCTAGTCAGTCCCTCCCCGGTTCGACTGCGTACCCTCCAGGATCACTTGTCCAATGAGGCCAGCGATCAAAAGCTCGTGGCTGGTGATGCTGATGATCCTGAGTTTTTCCCCCAACACCAGGATGGGTCCATGTGTGCTTTGAATTTTCATTTTTGACTGGGTAAATTCTAAAATTCCCCGATGGTTGCCAATATACAGTTGGTATTGACCGATCATGGTCAGCCGGGGCAAATCCAAAACCACATCTTCGGGCAATTCGAAGGCGCGGATTAGACGTTTTAGGAAATTGAGATATCCTTGTCTGACCAGGGGAAAGCCCCCCTTTCCTCCGGCAGCATTCTAGATATTTTATATGTCCGATCCCCCCGCTTTAGAACAAGAGCCCCGCATCCATGCGGGGCTCTTTCCCTATCTATTTCCTAAACTGCCATGGCCGCAGGGCCCTAGGTGGCCCCAGGATCTCGCTGAGGATGATCCCTTGGCGCAGCTGCCTCAAATTCACCCTTTTTTGTCGCAAGCTTGATGGGGACACCATCGTCACCAGCGACCACTCTTCATCGGATTGCTGGGCATCGGAACACTCAGCGGGCCCTTCCGTGACCTGAAATGAAGCCGCGTCCACCGTAAACGACATCTCTTCTTCGGATGACAGTTCATCTACCGACGGGACAATCACCGTTTCCGGAGGGGCCCAGACAGTTTCCGCCGGCTCCGGGGCAGGGAAAATCACCTCCGGTGGTCTTTGGGGGCCCCGAGCCTGTGGAGGAACGGACTTGTTTGGCCTTCGTTGCCCAGCCAGATGCTCAAGCAGGTTAATCACAACCGCGATCAACAGGAAGGCAAAAAACGCGTACCTCATGCCTATTTCTGCTCCTTAGGCGGAGTCTTCTTTTGCTGCTTGGGTTCATCCCCAAACTCCGGCTCCTCGCTTCGGGCCAAGCTTTCCCGCATTTGGGTGTCGGCCACGATATTGCGCATCGCGTAATAGTCCAAAACTCCCAGGTTTCCAGATTTCAGAGCTTCAGAGATAGCCAAGGGCACTTGAGCTTCGGCTTCCACTACCCGCGCCCTCATTTCCTGAACCCGGGCCAACATTTCCTGTTCCAAAGCCTGAGCCGCAAATCTGCGCTCTGCAGCCTTGGCTTGGGCAATGTTTTTGTCCGCTTCCGCCTGGTCAATCTGCAACTGGGCACCAATGTTCCTACCCACATCCACGTCGGCTATATCAATGGACAGAATTTCGAAGGCGGTACCCGCATCAAGGCCCTTCTCCAGGACCGTTTTGGAGATCAGATCCGGATTTTCCAAAACAGCTTTGTGATCCGCTGACGAACCTACGGTGGTCACGATCCCTTCGCCCACCCGGGCGATGATCGTCGGTTCTCCCGCTCCTCCCACCAAACGATCGATGTTCGCCCGTACAGTCACCCTGGCCTTGCACTTCAGTTCAATCCCGTCCTTAGCCACCGCGGAAATCACGGGGGTTTCGATCACCTTGGGGTTTACACTCATCTTCACCGCTTCTAGCACCTGTCGACCCGCCAGGTCAATGGCCGCAGCCCGCTCAAAGGTCAGGGGAATATCGGCCCTGTGGGCGGCGATGAGGGCATCAATCACCTGGTCCACATTTCCTCCGGCCAGGTAATGGGCCTCTAGTTTATCAATGGTCACAGGTAAACCTGCCTTCACGGCCTTAACCAGAGGCATGATAATCTTCCCCGGCGGAACCCGGCGCAGACGCATACCCACGAGGGTAAAAATGCTGACTCTGACCCCTGCCGCCAGGGCTGAAATCCATAGCCCCAAGGGCACAAAGCTGAGAATCACCAACAACAACACGACAATCAAACCAACTGGTATAAGGAAAACATACGCTTCGGAACCCATCGATGAACCTCCTTGCCAACCTCTTTATTTCTCTTACCTAACCCCCATTTTATCCTTGCCCAAGAATATCAGCAACAAGATTACTCTTTTCCTGTACCCCGGCCCTTTGCCGTACTTCTTCCAGGACCGAACGGCCCGCAAGGTATATGGCACACGCCTCCATAAAGGAAAGGAAAACACCGATGCTGGGCAGCAATCAGCCCGCGAACCACCACTTCCCCATTCCCCCATTAGGATGAGGCTTCCAGTTCGATTTAAGTCACTGATACCCCCGCCTTTGCCGCCATAATCAACGGCAACAGGATCTTCCGCGGTGGAACCCGCTGCATGTGCGTCGCGACAAGCCTGGACAACTTGAGCTTCACCCCGGCACGCCGAGCAGTCTCCCACAAAACTAACAAAGGGAAAATGGAAATAGGCAAACCCAACGGTACAATCAATACGACCAGATCAAGAAATCCCATCTGGCCTACGGGGCAACCTCCTTGTTCCTTGATAAAACCCGACCTACTCCTCCCGATTCCAAGAAAAAAGCATCTCAAGCAAAGGGACGGGACAGCCTTATTCTTACTCCTTCTTCTGCGGTTCAACCTCTTCTTGCTTTGGGTAGTTGGCCACCCGCCGGACCACGATGCGGTTGGCGAAAACCTCGAACACCTCCACGGGGACCCCTTTCTCAATGAACTCCCCACCGGAAACCACGTCTAGCCGTTCCCCATCGATCTCCATGGTACCAGCCGGACGCAACACAGAAGTGGTAATCCCCACTTTTCCCAACAAATCTCGGCGAGGCTCACTGGTGATATATCCCTCCTCCCTAACCGCGGCGGTGCTTAGAATCAGGGGCCGCAATTTCCCAGCCCGCTTCAATTGCCGAAACACTAGCAGGAACAGAACCACACTGGCAACCAGGGATCCAATGATGGAATAAAGGGCCACTTCCGGGTCCGCAAAGGCCAGAAAGATACTGAAAAAGACGGAGAGCAAGCCAAGAACCCCCGACACACCAAAGCCAGGGATCACGAACGCTTCCAGGATCAACAGAACGATACCGGCAATGAAGAGAATAATCACTTCAAAACCTGCTAGCCCCGCAAACATATGGCCGCCGAAAAACAAGCCCAAAGCCGTAAGACCAAGGACACCGGCCACGCCAAATCCAGGGGTTACAATCTCCACGATCAAACCCAAAAAGCCCACGGTTAAAAGGATAGAGCTGATCACAGGTGAAGTAACAAACCCCGCCAGGCGCTCGGCTAGTCTCGGGGCCACCTCCACCACCGTTGGATTGGTCACCCCCAGGGCCGCAAAAACCTGCCCGCGGTTTGTGGTTTGAAAATCGGCGATCCCGTGTTCCACAGCCTTGGCCGCATCTAGGGTCAGAATCTCGCCGGAACGGACTAAACCATCGATGGCAATTCTGCGATCCACCATGGCCGCGGCAATCGACGGATCCCGGCCCCTTAAGGTTGCCACAGCCACAAACTCCTCCCGCAGGGCGCTGACGGTTTTCTCATCACTGGGACTGGGCTCTGCGGCCCCAATGGTACTTCCCGGATGCATGCAGATCTGTTCCGTGGCAAGGGCGATCAACGCTGCAGCCGAAAGGGCCCTGCTTCGCACATAGGCGCAAACCGGCACCTGACTATGGGCAATGGCATCCTTAATGGCTAAGGCCGCATCGACCCGACCGCCGACACTGTCGATTTCCAATATGATCAAACTCGCGCCCTTGGCTTCCGCGTTCTTGATGGCCCTTTCCACAAACCGGGCCATCCCCATCTGCACCTCGCCCTTCACCGGCACCACATGGACCACCTCGGCGGATGCAATGCCCGTAAACCACAGTAGCACCAGAAGCACCGGCAGGATGATCTTGCTGTGTTGTTTCACCACGGCACCGCCCCTCTCTCTGCAAAAAACAAAGAGGTGCCCCAACCTCAGGGCACCACTTAATCAGAATTAATAATCTCTTCGGCGATTTCTCTTTCGCGCCGCCTCAGACTTCTTCTTCCGGCGTACACTGGGCTTCTCGTAGTGTTCCCGCTTGCGGGACTCCTGGAAGATTCCGGCCCGTCGGCACTCTCTATTGAATCTCCGTAACACCTTATCGAAGGACTCGTTACCGCTAACCCGTACTTCGGTCACTTGTATCCCTCCCCTCCTGTAAAAAGCCAACCAACGATAGCACTGGCAGTGGGTCCGCTTTGCGAACATCAACCGGGAGGCCAACCGAGTGACCGTCCTCCGAGCAGATGGAAGTGCAAATGCATCACAGTCTGTCCACCCTGCTCACCACAATTGACGACGATCCGATATCCATCATCGGCGAAACCTTGCTCTTTTGCCAGCTTGGCGGCTATGTGATGGATATGGCCAATCAAGGTCCGATCATCTTCCTCGATGCTGTTGACGTTTGGGATGTGCTTGCGAGGGATGATCAACAGATGCACCGGAGCCTGGGGGTTGATGTCTTTAAAGGCTACCACTTGCTCATCGGAATAAACTATATCCGATGAGATCTGGCCAGCAGCGATTTTGCAAAACAGACAATCAGACAAATCTACACCCCCTCTCTCCCATTACACCATCTTCTAGAGATTTCGACAGTGGTCAAGGGATTCCTGCTTGCTTCGGTGTTCATCTAGTGTAATTCTCCATACACTTGACCATCTTTTACCCCTGTAATCATAACCCGGCAGAGTTGTCCAAGTAAAGAGGGGGAAGCTAACACTTTTACCGAAACGTAGTTGTCTGTTAAGCCGGTTAAGTAGCCATCGGCCTCTTCCTCAAACAAAACCTCAAGTTCCCTGCCCACAAGCTGCTGCCAAAACTGTTCTTGAAGCTTCTGAGCCAGCTCGTCTAACCTCTGGGCCCGGGCCGTCTTCTCTGCACCGCTGACTTGATCGGAAAAGCTAGCGGCCACTGTCCCCTTCCGGGGCGAAAAGCGGAAGATATGCATTCCAGAGAAAGCCATACGCTCAATGAAAGCATAGGTCCTCTGGAAGCTTTCCTCGTCCTCCCCGGGAAAACCCACAATTACATCGGTGGTCAGTCCTCCCAAGGGGACCAGATCCCGCCACAGGCTAGCCAGCCGGGCAAATTCCTCTGGGGTGTACAGTCGTCCCATCCGGCGCAGTATGGGCAGATCCCCACTTTGCAATGGCATATGTAGATGCCGACAAATCCTGGGGGTCGTGGCCATGAACTCGATCAAACCCTCATCCAGCTCCTGGGGTTCTAGGGAACTGACCCGCACCCTTCCAGAAAACCGTTGGGTGATTTGCTGCAAGAGCCATTGCAGATCCTGTCCCTGGGCCAGGTCCTTACCATAGGTCCCTAGGTTCACACCGGTAACCACGATCTCCTGGTAGCCAGACTCCTGCAGAAGCTGCACCTCTTCAAAGATGGAATCGGGCCGACGGCTGCGGGCCGGTCCCCGGGCCAAAGACACCCGACAATAGGTGCAGCGGCGATCGCAACCATCCTGCACCTTCAAGGTGGCCCGGGTTCGCCCACCGGCCGCACCCCGGACCCCCAAGGCTTCGTAGTCCCAGTCCCCGTCTTCTCCCACCAGCTGATACTTCTCCCTGGTCCTTTGGACCTGGGCCACCAGCTCCGGGATCTTGCTGCGGTGCCGGGTCCCCACCACCACATCCACCCCGGGAATCTGAGCCACCTCCTCGGGCTCCATCTGGGCATAGCACCCCATAACCACGATCACCGCCTCGGGATTGGTGCGAACCGCCCGGCGCACCGCCTGGCGGCTTTTTCGATCCCCAATGACCGTCACCGTACAGGTGTTGATGATATATACATCTGCCGGCTCATCGAAGTCTACCACTTGGTAACCCGCCTGGACAAACAGATCCAAGACCGCTTCCGTATCGTACTGGTTTACCTTGCAACCTAAGGTGAATCCGGCCACCCTCTGGCCCTGCACCATACTAGCACTCTCCTTCAGCGCCCAGATCCCCCAAAGCATAGCCCACCGCACTCAAGGCCGCCACCGCGGCGGTCTCGGTACGTAAAACCCGGGGACCAAGGCCTACAATCCGCCCGCCTATTGCTTCCACTTGGGCGATCTCCCCGGGGCTAAACCCCCCCTCGGGGCCGATTATCACCAGGATAGAGCGACCCTCTTCCCCTTGCAACACTTCCCTTAGGCCCTGGGGGGCCGGGTAATGAAAGCAAAGGAGCAAATCACAGCCCAGCTGGTCTTGGGCAAAGGTCAAGCCGGCGGCGAAATCCTGCACGGGGTGAACCACCGGCACCCAGGCCCGACCGCATTGTTTCACCGCCTCGAGGGCAAGCCGCTGCCACCGCTCTACCTTGGCAGCAGCCCGCTTCCCTTCCACACGTACTACCCCATATTCGGTCATGCAAGGGAGAAAATGCCAAACCCCCAGCTGGGTACCCTCCCGCACCACCGTATCCATCTTGTCCCCCTTGCCAATGCTTTGCAATAAGGTGATCTGCAGGGAAGACTCCCGGTGGGGTAAACGGTCAACAATGCGCACCTTGACTCCCTCGGAAAACTCCCAAATACAGGCCAAGTACTGCTGACCTTTCCCATCGAAGATTTCAATCTCATCACCCTCCCGCAGGCGTAGCACTTTGGTCAGGTGATGGATCTCGTCTGGATCCGCGACTAGCCCAAAACCTGCGGCAGGGTCGATCTCTCTTGCCAAAAACCGATGTCTACTCATTTTGGTAAACCATACCCGTCCATTCTTCCCTTTCCCCTACCTGCAACAGTTTAAACCCTTCATTGCAGATAGCGGTGATCACATCCTCCTTTTTGCCCCGGGTAATTCCGCCGGCAATAAACCGACCACCAGGGACCACCTTTTCCTTGATCGCCCGGGCATGGGCAATGATCACCTCGGCCAGGATGTTCATAATCAAAAGATCCGCCTGTCCCACAGGCACCTGAGGAAAAACACCGTGCATGGCTATGCATTGTACTTCGGAAATACCATTGTGGGCCAGATTCTCCCGGGCTTCTGCCACCGCCACCGGGTCGTTATCCACCGCCACCACTGGGCCAGCCCCCAGCTTGCAGGCACCAATGGCCAAAATCCCCGAGCCACAACCAATGTCGAAAACACGATCCTGAGGTATTGTCCACTGTTCCACAAACTCCAAGGTCAATTGGGTGGTGGGATGTAACCCGGTCCCGAAGGCCATCCCCGGATCAAGGAAAATAGGGATCCTGTCTTCAGGGATCCCTTTGTCCTTCAACCAAGAGGGGACAATCACAAAGCGAGAACCAATGGGTTGTAGAGTGTAATACTCCTTCCAACGCTGGGCCCAATTGGTGGGGGCATAGGCTTCTTTATGGAGGGAAAAGGCGCCTTTGGGTAATCCGTTAGCCGCAGCCAAACGCGCCAGGGCCCCTTGCACCTGCTCCAACTTCGGGGCAATATCCTCACCGGCCAGGTAGCCCCGGACCAGCACGTCTTCCCCCCGTTCCTCAAACCAGGTACCGGCACAGCCCGCATCCTGCAGGATAATGGCCAACAGTTCACTATAGGCCATAGGCCCGATCAATTCTAACTGCACCCAAGATATCTCTTGTTGTCTTTTATCCATGACGACCGATCCCATCGATAGCATCTTTTACTCGACCGAAAAACCCCTTCTGCTGTTGGTTGGAGGGACCCTTGTCGAGCTTTTCGCCGGAAATCTCGGCAAACTGTAAAAGAAGCTCTCTTTGGGCCTCAGTCAATTGCTTGGGTACCTGCACCTTGACCACCACATACTGATCCCCCCGGCCATAGCCCCGCACATCGGAGATACCCTTGTCCTTAAGGCGAAAACTGGTATCGGGCTGGGTCCCAGCGGGAATCTGGAGCTTCACCGGCCCGTATAACGTGGGAACCTCCAGCTCGGTCCCTAAAGCGGCCTGGACAAAACTGATAGGCATCTCCACTTGCACATCGTTGCCCCGGCGGGTGAAAAGCTTATGGGGCTTCACGCGGACATAGACGTATAAATCCCCCGCGGGGCCACCCCGCCTTCCAGCATTACCCTGCCCGGCCAGCCGCAGGCGCTGTCCAGAATCAATGCCGGCGGGTACCGTAACCTTGACTTTACTCCTTTTGCGCACCAACTTTTTCCCGTTACAGCGTCCACAGGGGGTCTCGTAAACATCGCCCTCCCCGTGGCAGCGGGGACAGGTCTGCACATTGACCATCTGACCCAGGAAGGTCTGCTGCACCCGCCGCACCTGACCCGTCCCCCCACATTCGGGACACCGTTTGATGGGCGTACCCGGTTCTGCCCCATTGCCATGGCAGTGGTCACAGGTCTCCACCCGGTCAATGGAGATCTCCTTCTCCACACCAAAGGCCGCCTCTTCGAATTCCACCGTGATCTCTGTCTGCGAATCACTACCGCGGACTGGCCCGCGGGCCGGTCCTCTCCCCTGGGAGAAAATATCGCCGAAAAGATCTTCGAAGATAGTGCCAAAATCGCTAAAGTCCCCGAAATCGAAGCCGCCAAACCCGCCCTCGCCCCCGGCACCCTCAAAGGCCGCATGTCCGAACTGATCATACTTGGCGCGGGTTTCCGGGTTACTGAGAACTCGGTAGGCTTCGTTAATCTCCTTGAATTTTTCCTCAGCATCGGGTTCTTTATTTACATCCGGGTGGTACTTACGGGCCAACTTACGGAAGGCAGCTTTCAGTTCTGCCTCCGTTGCATCGCGCCCCACACCTAGAACTTCATAATAATCTCTTTTGGCCAAACCTTACCACCTCGGTAACTGTCTACACAATCTAGTTGTCTACTTCTTTGAAATCGGCGTCTACTACGTTGTCATCTCCCGCCGATTTGCCGTGCTCTTCCTGCCCCCCACCCTTGGACTGATATAGTCTAGTGGAAAGCTCATGGAGTTCTTTGGTCAAAGCCTCCATGGCGTTTTTGATTCTGTCTTTATCTTCGCCCTCGAGGGCCTTGTTCAACTCGGCTTTCGCCGCCTCCACCCGACTCTTTTCCGCCTCGGTGACCTTGTCCCCCAGCTCCTTCAGGGTCTTATCTACGGAGTAGCCTAACTGTTCCGCTTCGTTACGCAGTTCAACCATTTCACGGCGTTTCTTATCTTCTTCCTCGTAATTCTTGGCTTCGTTCACCATGCGCTGAATCTCTTCCTCGGTAAGGCCGGTATTGGAGGTAATGGTAATCTTTTGCTCCTTACCGGTGCCCAGATCCTTCGCGGAAACATTGACGATACCATTGGCGTCAATATCGAAGGTAACCTCGATCTGCGGCACACCCCGGGGGGCCGGTGGGATCCCGGTCAGCTGGAAACGACCGAGGGTGATGTTGTCCGCCGCCATGGCCCGTTCTCCCTGGAGTACGTGGATATCCACCGTGGTCTGGTTATCGGCCGCGGTGGTGAAGACCTGGGAGTGTTTGGTGGGAATGGTGGTATTCCGCTTGATGAGCGTGGTCATCACACCACCTAGGGTCTCAATCCCGAGAGACAAGGGCGTTACATCAAGCAGCACCAAATCCTTCACTTCACCGGCCAGGACTCCCGCTTGAATGGCGGCACCAATGGCCACACTCTCGTCGGGATTGATTCCCTTGCTGGGCTCCTTGCCCAACAACCGCTGGATCGCTTCCTGGACCGCCGGGATACGGGTGGAACCACCCACGAGGATGATTTTGTCGATCTGTTCCGGTTTCAGCTGGGCATCGGCCAAAGCAGCCCGGACCGGTTCCATGGTGGCCTCTACCAAATCGTCGGTCAGTTCGTTAAACTTGCTCCGGGTAAGCTCCAACTCCAGATGCAGCGGACCACTGGGGCCCGCGGAGATAAAGGGCAAATTGATGGTGGTAATCTGCCGCCCG
Source organism: Bacillota bacterium (assembly GCA_012839765.1). Lineage (NCBI taxonomy): Bacteria > Bacillati > Bacillota > Bacillota bacterium. The sequence continues at coordinate 3,468 of DUMW01000032.1, read as the reverse complement.
GACAACTCAATCTTCGCCTTCTCCGCCGCTTCCTTGAGGCGCTGCATGGCCATCCGATCCTGGGTCAAGTCGATACCATGCTTGTTCTTGAAATCATTCACCATGTAATTGATGATCCGCTGGTCAAAATCATCTCCTCCCAGGCGGTTATTCCCCCGGGTAGCGATCACTTCGAAGACACCATCTCCCAGTTCCAGAATGGAGACGTCAAAGGTCCCCCCGCCCAAGTCAAAGACCAGGATGGTGTGGTTGTCTTCCTTATCTACACCGTAGGCCAACGATGCTGCCGTTGGCTCGTTGATGATCCTCTTCACATCCAGCCCAGCGATCCGCCCCGCATCCTTGGTGGCTTGGCGTTGGGAGTCGGTAAAGTAGGCCGGAACGGTAATGACCGCCTCGGTGATCTCTTCTCCCAGATAATCTTCCGCATCCTGCTTCAGTTTACGCAGGATCATCGCTGAGATCTCCTGGGGGGTGTATTCTCTATCTCCAATCTTCACCTTACGGTTAGTTCCCATGTCTCGCTTAATGGACAATACGGTGCGTTCCGGATTGGTAATGGCCTGACGCTTGGCCGCTTCCCCCACCAGAAGTTCTCCGTCCTTTGTAAAAGCAACAACCGAAGGAGTAGTGCGGCTACCCTCTCGGTTGGGAATAACGACCGGTTCACCACCTTCGATTACCGCAATGCACGAGTTAGTCGTACCCAAGTCAATCCCAACGATTTTTCCCATTCAAAACCCACTCCTTCTTACTATTAAAGACTCTCGGTCTGTTCACCGTCATTGGGCTCTTCTTCCCTAGCTTGTTGCTCGGAAGCTACCGCCACCGTCACTAGACTCGGCCGTAGCACCCGGTCATCAAAGATATAACCCCGTCTTAATTCTTCCACGACCCAGCCAGGAGAAACCTCATCGGTTTCCACCATCATCAGGGCCTCATGGAATCTGGGGTCAAACTCCTGTCCCACCGCGGCGATTGCCTGGATCCCATGGTCCTTGAACACTTGTTCCAACTGATCCAGTACCATGCGCACACCCGCGGCCACGCTCTGTTCGGCCTCACCGCTGCTGCTTTGATTTTGGACCGCCAGTTGGAGGTTATCCAGTGCGGGTAACAGCTTCAAAACGAAGGCAGCGATCGCCTGTTCACCGGCCTCTGCCTTTTCTTGACGGGTACGTCGCCGATAGTTTTCAAAGTCAGCCCGCAAACGCAGGTACTGATCCTGCAGTTGCTGCTTCTCTTCGCTAACCTCTGCAAGCTTCTGCGTCGTCTCCTCCAACGCCGCTTGCATCTTTGCCAATAGTTCCTCGGGCGCGGGAGACTGAGTCTGTTCCTCAGTGTTGGGTCCCCCGTTGTCCGCTTCTAGATCTCGGTGTTCACCCTGTTCCGCGACATTTTGCTCCTCGCCGATCACGGCAGGATCTTTATCCAATCTATTCACCTCTCAAGACTTCTCCACGCGCAGATTCCCGGTGGGATGGCAAAACTCCAATCACCGGGTAATCTCAGTGAGTATTTCACTCAAGCTTTCGGCCATAAACTGCACGAAAGCCATAGATCGCCGATAATTCATCCGGGTCGGACCCAAAACCCCTATGCTTCCGAAGACCTGACCACCGATATGATACGTGGACATGACAATACTGCAACGGTGCAGCTCCTCGTAGGGATGCTCAGAGCCAATTACCACCCGCAGGTCCCCCCGGATCCGAATGGGATCCAGAAGATCCAGCATCAGCCTACGTCCTTCCAGGACTTTGAGCAGCGACTTGGCCTTCTCCACATCGGTAAACTCCGGCTGTTCAAGCAGGTTGGTAGCACCGTCTAAATATATTCTCTCCTGGGGGTTACTGTCAAGTCCATGCTCCAACAGGTCCATGATCTCCTCGAACAGCTTCTGGTCATCAATTATGTCCCGGATCTCTCCAATGACGCTTCTGGTCAGATCTGTAAGGGTCGACCTTCCCAATAGGGCACTTAGGTGCTCCGACATCAGATTCGCATCCTCCTCGGTGATACGCCGACCAGTCTCCAGAATCCGATTCTGGACAAAACCGGGATCGATCACGGAGATGACCATCACGTTCTTCTCGTGCAGAGGGAGGATACGTACATGGCGGAAACGGCTGGCACCGAGGTTAGGCGCTACGGCGATGGAGGTATACTTGGTCAATGCGGCCAACAGCCGGGTGGCATAGGCAATGGTATCCTCAATCTCGCGCCGTTTGGCACTGATCTCTCTCCTAATCCGCAGCTGTTCCGCCTGCGTGATGGGATCCGGTTGTACTAACACATCTACGTAAAAACGATAACCCTTATCCGAGGGAATCCGCCCCGCTGAAGTATGGGGCTGATGTAGGAAACCATGCTCCTCCAGATCCGACATTTCATTGCGGATGGTGGCGGCACTAATCCCCAGGTTGTACCGCCGGGCGATGGTCCGGGAGCCGACAGGTTCTGCGGTGGAGATATAATCATCGGTAATTGCCTCTAGTATCTTGCGCTTTCTATCGTCCATGACCACACCCCCATCACGAGCACCTGGGTTTAGCACTCATAGAACAAGAGTGCTAACAGCATTCATGTTAAAAATACCACCGGGCGGTGGCTTTGTCAAGGGCGAGGCCCCCTGGGCTATTGGCACCGAATTCGAGGTCAAGTTGCTTCAACCAACAGGCCCATGGACCTAGTCCCAGGTTTCCTGCACCGCCAAACCGCCTCTACATGGTGCATAGGAACCAGCTCGGCCTTTTGGCGAACGTCAAGGTTGCCCTCCCTACGGATGATTTCTACACCATCGGCATGGGGGTAAAGGGGGCTAACGTGATCCCTCTTGGATCTTCCCACTGTGACTGATGGGAAGACCACCCTCGACCCTGGGACAGGGATGGCCCAAGGCAGTAGCAGTATGAATCCTTTCTCCATCCCTTCCCATCCTTCGATTTAATTTTGTCCCAGCCCCACAAGGGGTGCAATCCTTCACCCTAGTCAGGTTTCCTGGTGCCAACATCCGGTTCCGGTGTCAATCCTTGGCTAAGGCCGATACACCGGTATAGAGCAAGGCAAAGATAACCAAGATGATGCCCTCGGTGTAAAAGAGTCTAGGAAAATCCACTTGATAAATCACCCGAATACCATCGTGCACCTTCGGAGCCACTAGGTTGAAGATCGACTTGGAAACATAGCCCACGGCGTAATCACTTCCTATGGTCACTTCGTACATCGGTACCCGTAGCAAACCTATGTAAACCAGGACAAGGGCACACAAGAATAGGGTTCCACTTTTCAGAAGACGGATAAAGCTCTCTTCAGAACCTCCTTCCCGAAAAGTTCATCCATCTCAATCCCTATTTCCCGAACCTATCAAACATATCCCCTAAAAGAACAAAGCTTCCGCCATCACCTCCCTCCCCTGCGGTCTACCCTTAGACCCCAATCATCATATGCATCCGAAACGAGACTGTT